>JAFUDL010000564.1 GCA_017459225.1 Kiritimatiellia bacterium | reverse complement strand
TGAGTATGAACTTGCTCTCGAGCATGAAGTCCTTGATCGAATCCGCAACGGCCTTGATCTGCGCGGTCGGGTCGTCCTGCTGCGGCGCGCCCGGCGAGGCGGCCGCGAGCGCCTCCGCGAGCTCGAGCACGCATCCCTGAAGGCGCGCCAGCGCATCCTCGAACGAGATTCCCGCCTGCACAAGCCCTTCCTCGCTCCACTGCGCCGGCGAATAGTCAGCGAAAAGCCCCCTCAGCGAATACTGCCTCTGCGGAACGCAGCGGAAGCGCATCACGCTCTCCTTCGGCGCCGGCGAGAAGAGGCGCTCCAGCACCGCGAATAGAGCGTCGCCCTCGCTCTGCACGAAGCGCATCTGTACATGCGCCTTCGTGAGAAGCTCGCGCACCTCGATGGCGGTCTCCTGGTTCGGGAAGGCGCCGCGCTGCAGCTGGCGCTCCACCGCGCCCAGCACGCCCCGCATGCGGCCTGGACCGCGCCGCGACCGGGAAGGACGCGCCAGCCTGCCTAGAAGCCGGGCAAGGGCGGGACGCGAAAGCTCGTACGAAAGAAACTCCGTTGCGATGTCCTCGAGGTTGTGCGCCTCGTCGAAGACGATGCGTCCGTACGCTGGCAGCAGCTCCGAGCCGGCGCTCTCGGAGTCTGCCAGCACAAGCGCATGGTTCACCACCACCACATGCGCCTCGCGGGCGCGGGCGCGGGCCTTCGCCACGAAGCACTTGGCGCGAAACGGACACGTCCTTCCCGCGCAGTCCTCGCTTTGGCACGAGAGGCGCGCGCGCATCTCCTCGTCGCCCAGTTCGTCCAGGTCGCCGTCTTCCGTCTGGCGCAGCCATTCGAGGAAGCGGTCGAACGCCTCGCGTTCGTCATTCGCAAGCGTCCAGTATCCTCCCTGCATGTACTCGCCCAGCATTCGCAGGCAGAGGTAGTTCACGCGCCCCTTCAGCACCGTCGCTCGGAAGTTCCGCGCATCCTCTCCGAGCGTCTTCGCCGCACGCGGCAGGTCGCTCGAAATGAGCTGGCTCTGAAGGTTGCGTGTGGCGGTGGAGAGCAGAACAGGCGTGTCGTTCAGGAAGCTCCACTGCACGGCCGGAACGAGATAGGCAAGCGACTTTCCCACGCCGGTTCCCGCTTCGACCATCAGATGCTCTCTGCCGTTGAAAGCGCACGCGACGGCGCGCGTCATCTCAAGCTGGCCGGGACGCGTCTCGTAGCCCGGCATCGAGCCCAGAGTGCCGCCGCTCTCGAGGTGGCGCACCACCGCATCCACGTCGAGCGGAGAGCAGTCGGCATGCGGCACCATGCGGCACTTCGGTCCACCCTGGGGAGCGTCGGGAATGAACGCCGCCCAATTGGGGTCGTCCATGAAGAGCGCGGGATCCGCGGCAGTGTCTTTCTTCCGCGCGTCCAAGTGTCACTCTCCCTGCGGAGGGGCGCTGCGGCGCTTGAAGAGAAGAAGCGTTGTCGTGTTCTGCCCGAAGTTGTACACGCTTCCCGCGCGCCTGTAGCGGCGCTTGAGCACCTCGAACATCTTCGTCTGCTCGTCGAAAGGAGTCTCGCCGCACGACGGAGCGGTGATGGCGAACGCGTAGCCGCTGCATGCGGCGACTGGAGACGGGGCGGACTCGAGCAGCTGCTCCATTAGGGAGCGGTTCATCACGTGCAGGGCGCGCGCATCTTCGTCGGGCAGGTCCGCGAAGTAGCTGAACGGACCCATCTCCAGCCCGCGCGGCACGGTGCGGCCCGTCTCGACAGCGAGATACAGGTCCTGCGTGAGCAGAGTGTCGCCGTCCGGATCGAGTTCGTTGATCATGCGCCCCACGTCGCGCAGCTTTGCGAGTTCCGTCTTCTCCTTCTTCTGGCTCCAGAAGCGGTCGTTGCTGTAGGTCGCCCATTCCTGCAGGAGCGGCGATGCGAACGAGATCGCCGATGCCGTCAGAACCACGAACCATGCGGCCCCAACGCACCACGCCCTCCCCTCCGGCAGCGTGCGTACCAGCCATGCGGCCACAAGCACCGTGAGCATTCCCATTATCGGCACCTGGTAGTCGTCGTACGGGAAAGGCGCGCTGAGCTGCAGCGCGAACACGGCCAGAAAGCCGACACCAAGAATCCAGAACATCGTGTGCGCCACCTCACGGCTGCGTTCGGGCTCTTCCTCGCCTGACGCCTCTGTGCGCACACGCAGGCACGCCGCGGCGAAAGCCGCCACTCCAAGCGCGAGATAGCCGCGCAGAAGACGGCTAACGCTGCCAATCACGAAAAAGGGATCGAAGCCTCCTCGCGCCGCATGGTAGCTCTGAGCCGCGAGGAGGCCTCGCAGCGAATCAGCGTCGAGCGTGAAGACGCCGTATGTGAGCAGCAGTCCCGTGGCCCCGCCGAAGCCATACCACAAGAAGCTCCATTTGAAAGTGCGGAAGCGCAATAGCAGCGTCACGCCAACCATGGGCAGGATCAGGAGAAGCGAGATGCGCGTGCCGGTGGCGAACGCGAGCGAGAGTCCGCCCGCGAAAAGGCACGCGCCGCCTTTCGCGCCGAGCGTCTCGAGTCCGCGCACGATCAGCAGCAGGCCAGCCATCAGGAAGAGTCCGCCAAGAGCGTACGTCTTGGGAATCGTGTTGAAGTAGAGATGGTAGAGATTGCAGGCGAGAAGCGCGAAGACGGCGAGCGAGGCGGCGGAACGGCGAGCGGGCGGCACGAGGCGGCGAGCGAGCGCAACTGCGCATCCAATGCCTACGAGGCCCAGAACGAGCGTCACGATGCGCCCGCCGAGAATCCCCTGCAGCGGCGATCCGCGCCCCCACACGGGCGCGAGCACCGAATAGACGAACGGCATTGCCGGACCCTGCGTGTAGAAGAAGTCGCGGTACGGCAGATGCCCAGCCCGCACCATCTGCGCGGCGTACAGGTACCATCCTTCGTCCTGGTTGAGACCACCGAACCACACGGCGGCGAAGGCAAGGCAAAGAAGCGCGCCCGCCGCCAGAAGCGCCGGTGCGGTGAGATTGTCGAGATGCTTTATGATTCGTCTCATGTGCAGATGATTATACCATATTGAATGCCTAGTGCCTAGTGCCTAGTAGCACGGGCGGCTCGCCCGTGCATGCTCCTTCCCGTTTTCGCTCTCTCACGCCTTCTCGAGGAGCGCAGCGCAGTGCACCTCTATGCCCACGCCGGCACCAACGTCGTCCATGCGCTCGTTCGTCTTCCCCTTCACCGACACGGCGCCGATGTCAACGCCAAGCAGGGACGCAAGGCGCGTACGGATGGCGTCCACGTATGGACGCAGACGCGGTCTTTCGCAGATGACGGTGGCGTCGATGTTGCCCACGCGGTAGCCTGCAGCGCGCACTTCGGCCACCACGATCGCGAGCAACTCCGCCGAATCTGCTCCCTTCCAGCGTGGGTCCGTATCGGGGAAATGCGAGCCGATGTCGCCAATAGCGGCGGCTCCGAGCAGCGCGTCGATCACGGCGTGAATGAGCACGTCGGCGTCCGAATGGCCCTTGAGCCCGGGCGAATCAGGAATCTCCACGCCGCCCAGCATTAGCGGGCGCGTTTCGTCGAAGCGGTGCGAGTCGTATCCAAATCCTATGCGCATGGATTTAATGATAACACAGTCCCAATGTAGAGCGCAAGCGGAAAAGCAAACAGGAATGGCCCGCCGCGTCCCCAACGCGCCGCTCACCGCCGCGAAGACCCCTGCGGCCGTTGCGCGATTGGCCGACTTCTGATTCTTGTTCCGTCACATAAGTGCTCCGTCGTCGCCAAGCGTGTTTCGGAACGGGTCCGCCGTGCCTTCGCCTAGCGCACGAAGACGACGGTGCCGGCGGGCTTGGCCTCAAGGACGATGTCGCCGTCAGCCACCGAAACGCCCTTCACCCAGTTCGGCGCACCTTCGGCAAGCGAAACCGCCGCGCCCGCGAACTTGCCGCCGGCGGTGAGCGCGTGCTTGCCGCTCGTCGGGCGTATGCCGTCGGCCGCGATCTTTATGTTCACGGCGCCGTTGACCGTCACGGTCTTGCCCTCCATGTCCAGCACCGGCATCGTCTCCTTGTCCGTGAAGTTGAACGCAAGCGTCGCGCCGTCCGCAAGCGTCAGGTCCTTGCCGAGAGCAAGCGAACCGGACTGCGCCACCTCCAGCGTCGCGCCGCCGTTTACCGTAGCAGAGCCTCCGCGAGTGAATCCGCAGAGCGCGTTGAAGGCCACGGTCGCCGTGTCCTGCACGGTCAGGGCGCCGGCAAAGTCGGAATAGTGCTCGAACGCCAGTCGGCCGCATCCCTTCACGGTCATTGATCCGCCGTTGCCGATTCTGCCAAGGGAGCGGATGGTGTGGGCGACGGCGCGGTCGTCGTAGTCCGAGGTATCTACGGTGACGGATCCTCCAAGTTCAAGGCACAGATCCTTGCCCGAGACCGTATTCACGCCGAATGACCAGTCGGCGGACGAGGCGAGCACCACGGACTTGCCGGAGTCGATCTGGAAGTACGGATAGCAGCTGCTGTTCTTGCCGAGGTTGTCCCTGAAGGAGAGGCCGCCCGAACCGAGCACGATCGTATTCGCAACGGAGTCGTCGCTGTTGTTGAGCCTGAACGGGTGGTTGCTCTTCGTCGAGCCGCTGTGGACAAGCCCGTTCGCCCGCGTCACGGCGCTGTCGCTCCCCTTTGCGAAGAAACCGGCAATGCTGTAGAAAGTGCTGGAGGCGCTTGTCATCGTATCGCGTATCTCGCCCGCGACGACAACCGTGCCGTTGTTCTGGCAGATGACGCGGTTCTTGCCGGTCGTCCCCTGGGATGCCGTCACCGTTGCGGCGCGAAGCGTCGCACCCGGCTCGACGACGACATTGTAGCCGTCCTTGAGCGTTCCAGAGACGTTGACCGCCGAATCCGGCTTGATGGTCGTCCCGGATGGAGGCGTGGACCAGTCGCCCGTCAGGTTCCACACGCCAGCAAGACGCATGTTATCGACGGACGGCATGGCCGCGAGCGCGATTCCGCCGCTGAACACGAGGTAGTTCGAGTCGGCAAGCGGCAGGGCGGTCAGCGAGCCCGCATCGACCGGGCAGGCGAACACGTGGTGCTGCGCGGACTCGTTCGCAATGGACAACAGGCCGGCAAGCTCCCTCTCGCCTGAAATCGTGACGAGACCGCTACCCGCCGGGAACGTGATGGACGCAGGCGCGAACGTGTCGCCGACCGTGAGGTTCGCCGGCGCCGCATTGCCGATGACGCAGCTGTCGCCGTTCCGCGGCACCATGTCATTCGCCCAGTTGGACGCTTCGCTCAGGCTTCCGCTAACGCCGCCGATCCAGACAAATCCGGGGTTGCCGACAATGCAGAGGATGGACTTCGCATCAACGGAAAGGCGAAGCGTCGCGTTCTCGGGCGCGGCCAAGCCAGTCAGCACGTTCGCGGGGAAGGTCCCCTCACCTGTAATGGCGAGAAGCGTATAGACGCCGTCCGCAGGCGGCGTTGCGGGAAGCGTCACCGCCAATCCGCCGGCAATCGCGCCGGGCGCGGGAATGTGCACCGTCGTGCCGATCTCGATGGCGGTCGTGCCCGTGTAGGTGTTCCCTGCGGAGAGCGTGGCCATGCCGCCGCCCGTGAACGCCATGCCGCCGCCTGTCGATTCCGCGTTTTCGAGAATAGGCTTCAGAAACGCGATGGTCTTGCCGTTCGTGTCGATCATGCCGCCGTTCGCGCCGACGGCAATGGAGAAGTTGTCCTTGGCGGGGATGAACTCTGCGTTGCTGGCGTAGGCGCGGAGCGCCCCGCCGTCGATGTTCAGGGTTCCGGAACCGCCGGCCGAGGATTTGTTCACCACGACTCCGCCGCAAGAGAGAACGCCG
>JAFUDL010000563.1 GCA_017459225.1 Kiritimatiellia bacterium | reverse complement strand
TCGCCTTGGATTTGCAAAACTAAACGCAACTCCCCCCTAGGGGGGAGTGGGAGGAACTACAATGCCTAATCGCACATTCTCCCCGGCATTCCCTCTGTCTGCAAAGGTAAACGCTTTGGATCCTTGCGTTCACTCTTGCAAACGACAATCAAAAATTTTTTCAATGACCCATTGACTGCCGCCAAAACTTTTGATACACTATGGGCACTTCCGATCACCAGAGGTCGCGTGGCTGTTAGGCCGAGCCTAGGAAGTCGGCTTGACGAAAGGTCTGCGATTGAAGGTGTGGATGAAGCAAGGTTAACCGCTCCTGAGGGCAAAGTTCCCAACGGGGTAAAAAAGAAAGAGAAACAAACATGAAGAAGCTCATTGCTCTCGCCGCGATCGTTGCGGCCGGCGCTGCGTTCGGCGCTTGTGAGTACATTCCCAAGGACACCGCGTGGGTGTACAAGTGGAAGTTCACCGGTAAGACCACGTTCGGCACGAAGCCTGCGTCCGTCAAGGCGGCTCCTGCGGGTCTCTGCGGTTTCAATGGTCAGACGACCACCGGCGCTCCTACCTGCGTGGTTCGTACGCCCTCGTCCCTCAAGATTGAAGGCTACACCTGGGTCTGCAAGCCTGGCTGCGGTAGCGATGCTTTCGAGCAGTTCGTCGAGGCCAACGAAATCTTCTGGCAGAAGAAGCCCTTCAAGGCTTCCCTCGCTGGCGGCGTTGCCACGGATGTCTCGAACATCATCGGCAAGAAGGCCAAGCAGTTCGAGGCGGCCGGCACGGCCACCTTCACTGAGTTCATCAACGGCGGTGCGGTCAAGGAAGGCACCTACACGCTCACCTACGCTGGCTTCGGCAAGTATGACCAGAAGAACAGCCGCGTGAAGTGCGTGAAGGGCAACTTCGCTGGCTACCTCGATCAGCCTCACTACATCTCCGCCAAGGACTGCACGAATGCTGGTTACTGGGATTGCGAGACGATGGCTCTCGAGTGCACCGGCACCTCGGTTGCCTTCGGTAAGTGGTCTGCCAAGTTCAAGAAGTCCGCTTCGAAGAAGTACCTGAACGGCGGCCGTCTGCCCAAGATCCCTTCCTGGGTGGTCGCGATGAACGCTCAGTAATCCCTCATTGAGAGATTAACAGCTAGAGCAGGGGGTAGGTGGAAACATCTGCCCCTTGCTTGTTTTTTTCAGTTCGGTAGTTCGGTAGTTGGGTGGTTTGGTGTCAATTGTACTTCGAAACCAGAAACTAGAAACCCGAAACCTCGTTGCATGTAACTTTTGCGGTTTTTTGTGTAGATTAGTTGGTGGAGTTGCGTTCTAGAAAGAGGAAGAGATGAAGAAGATTGTAGAAAAAATCATAGTGGTGTTTCTCGTTGCTGCCGTTGTTGGTGGGTGCGGGAAGGATGAACCGTCATCCACTGCAAATGGTGCCGCAAATACCGCCACGAACAAGGTTGAGAAGGCGAAGAAGCCAAAGAAGGCGCGTCCTCTGCCTGTGATTGACGTTCTTGCGCCCACAAGCGTAGTGGTGCGGGTGAACGGCCATGACATCACAAAAGCGGACTTTTCGGCTTGGGAGAATCTTCGCATGCAGATCTGGGCTATCAACAAGGGGCTTCCCATGAACGTCAACAACGACGAGTCCAGGAAGGTGCGCGCGAGCAATCGCATGAGAGTGCTGGGTGAACTCGTAAAGGGAGAGATGATCCGCCAGCATGCCCAGAAGGAGGGGATAACGGCGGACGAGGCGCGCGTGAGGGCCGTAGAGAAGAAGTTCTTGAAGGAGATTCGCGGACGCAATTCTAAAGCCAATTTTGAAACGGCATTGACTAAGTTTCCCAAAGAGTCGGTTGACGTGCTACGTCGCGCAATCCAGATTGAGGCGATTACCGATGTCGTGCTCGACAAATCCACCACTAATGATCTCCACCATGTTACCGAGGCCGAAGTGACCAACCGCATCGATTTTGTAAAGAAATGGAACAAAGAGGCGGACGAAAAGAACGCCGCCAACAGGGAGAAGGCGAAGAAGGCAAAAGAGGAGATTCTTAAAGGTGCGTATTTTGTCGATGTTGCGAAGAAATATGCTGATTTCTCACCTGAGCAGGGTGATACTTGGGAGTCGGTGAGTCTTGACGAGCTAGACAGCGAGGATCCGCTTCTCCACTGGCTCGTGAGGGCCGAAGTGGGCGACATTTCCGACCCCATTGAAATGGATGACGGCATCTCCATTGTCGGTCTGAAGATGAAGCATGAGATGGAGAATCCCGAACCTGGCGAACCTAACATCTGGGACTACGAACTGGTTCGTTGCGCATTCTATGCATATGAGAAACTTGATGAGATAGAGGACCATGACGAGCTCGTTGAGGACATGCTTTCCGCGCGCCGTCGATTCGCCATGGAGGAGCTCCGCAAAAAACTCGTCGAGAAGGCTGTGATAGAGTTCCCCAGCGGACAGAACCTCTTTTATGCTGTCACAAAGCCGAAAAAGCCTGGAAGGCCCCAAAAGCAGCCCACCAAGGTCAGAAAGCCCGTAGCTGAGAAGCCCGCCTCGGACGATGGAAAAAATATAAAAAATTCGTCGAACAGCAAATCAGAGACCGTTTCTCGCATATCTAATAATAGTACCATTGAAAAAAGCGCTGGTACGGCTGGTGGAAGCGAAACGCAGAAGAAACCAGCAGAACAAGCCAATCCGGTAGCAGTAGAGGCTCTTGAAGGGAAGACGAAATGAAGAAAACTAGAACTTTTTTTGTTGCGCTCATGGCGTGCGTGTGCGCGTTGCCGGTTTTTTCTGCTGGCCCCACTGCAACGCTTGTTGCCAATCGTCGCAAGGCGTCTCAGAGCGTTGTGCCGGGCGTGTGGCACGCCGGCTTCAGCAAGTGCAAGGCGTATGCCGAGGCGAACAAGGTGCCGATGATCGCGGTGTGGTCGAATGGCGATGCTTGCGGTCACTGCTACATGTTTGAACAGTCGGTCAATCATAAATACTTCAAGAATTGGATGAAGGATAGTGGCATGGTGTTCTACTTCATCCATTCTGGTGATGGTGGTGATGGCGCGGTAGGCAGCAAGGTGTTCCACTGGTGCCGTAACAACAAGAACACCGCGTATCCCTTCGTGCGCATCTACTGGCCTGCGGGGAAGGTGGACATCGCAACGGTGGGTGACACTGTGGATGGCAGCAAGGCCAATGAGGCAGGTGCGAAGAAGGCCGTGGCTTATTTCCAGAGCAAGCTCAAGAAGTTCAAGCCCACTCCCGCGACGCCGAAGTACAATGGCGGAGAGTTTGGCGTTCCCGATGCCGAACAGGGCAGGCTTGAGGCGGAGATCGGCTTCACGACCGACGTGACGCTGCCTCTTGTGCGCACAAACCTCGTCTCCGCGACATATGCGTACACGAACAGCGTGGTGGCAAAGTATCCCAACGGAACGGTGTCCACGAACGTGGTGGAATGGAAGTCGGGCGATGACGAGGCTTCGATATCGTATCCTGTTTCTTCCCTCACGCACGCAGGCGACAAGATCGAACTCGTGCTTCTCAATGCTCAGAACAAGCCCGTCGCCACGAATCACATCACCGCCGTCAACGCTGTTCCCAATTCCCCGAAGAATCCCTATTGGATCGGCGAGCGCACGAAGGACACGCTTGACTGGGGCGAATGGACTATGGATCTCGACGCCGCCACTAACAAGGTGAAGGCGTTCAACGTCGCGTCGTCGCTGAGCGCCGGTGGTGGAGACAGGGCGTACACGATGGTGCTTGTGGGCGGTTCGATGTGGTGTCCAGACTGTGCGGCGGCGGACCACAACTGCTTCGAGCGCCAGGAGTTCAAGGACTGGGCCAAGGCGAAGAAGGTCGCCCTCGTTGCGATTGACATACCGAATCTCCCCAGCGGCACGGCCTCGTTGCTCTCGTACGTCACCTCGAAGACGAGCAACCGCTACATCACCTGCAACTACACGCCCGGCTATTCCAACGAGGCGATGCGCGTGCAGAGCGGCGCCGGCTATATCTCGCGCCATATGATCTCGCCCGAGGCGGCTGCCGAGATCGCAGAGCGCAACGCATGGCTCGTGGGGCACAACACGCTAGAAGGCGGCTGGAACAGGCCCGAGCGCACGAACCAGGACCGCACCGGCGTGCCGATGCTGATCGTGCTGCGCGACGACGGCACGATCGCCGCGCGCTTCAACAGGTTCTCGGACGTTGGGCCGAATGCGTGGTCCGACGGCTATCTCAAGCGCTTCGACGAGATGCTCGACCAGGTGGCCGAGCCTGCCGAGGAGGCGAACGACGCGAGCGCCACCACCACAGAGACGATCGGACTTCGCACGAAGGTGGAGGGCCGCACGATCTCGTTCTCCGACGCGCAGGACGTCTATCGCCTCGATCCCGAGGCGACTCCAGGCCAGCGCATGAAGTTCACGCTCTCCGGCGACAAGAGCGTGCAGATGGAGCTTAAGCTGCTCGCGCCGGACGGCGTGGCGGTTTGCACCACAAACGGCATTCTCCGCAACAGCCTTACGCTCGACTACCAGATTCCCTCCACGAACTACTACATCTCCGTGGGCTACGAGAAGAGCGCCGGCTATCCCGTGAGCGCGCATTTCACGCACACGAGCCCGCTTTCCACGCTCAGTGGCTACACTCTCGCGACCGACTTCGTGGCGGTGCCGCACGAGACGAAGCGCGTCGCTCCCGTTGCCGAAGGTACTGGCGAAATCGCGATGGCGCTCTCGTCGAACGTGGTGTACCGCATCACAGGCCTTGATGCGGCGGCGAACGCCGAGATGCTCGTGCCGGTGGAAGGCGTGGCAGACCGCTACACGTCGATTGTGGACGGCGTGTGGCAGCTGAAGTTCACGACTACGGAGGCTGAGTACCAGATATGGAATCCCGGCAAGGTGGGATTTGCGCAGGCGAGCGCGTTCGCCGCGGAGTCTGCCGGCGTGGCGACGCTGCGCCTTGTGCGCACGGGCGGTCTTTCCGGCACGGCAACTGCGAGCGTCGCATTCAACGCGGAGAAGTCGTCCAAGCTCACCGACCTTCTCGGCCTTCCTGACGACCTCGGCAGCACGCTCACCTGGGAGGAAGGCGAAGACGACGTCAAGACCATCGAGATCGAGGTGAAGGACAATCCGTTTGCCGACGGCGACCAGATATTCTATTTCGACGCGACGTGCGGCGGCGATGCCGCAACGGGCGTGGCGCAGCTCAAGCTCACGCTGCGCGACAACGACAAGGCCGTTGCCGGAAAGCTTGCCATCGCAGCGGCCGATCCCTCCTTTGCCGCCGACATGACGGTGTACGCCCGCGCGGGAGACGATGTGGAGGTGCTGCTGGCGCGTGAAGACGGAGCGGACGGCATTGTATCCGGCACGCTCGCCACGTCGATAGGCTCGCTTTCCGAGACCTCCTTCAGGTGGGAGGGACGCGACACCGCCGCGAAGTCCAGCGTCCTCTCGCTCGCGGGAGTTGCCGCCGGCAAGAAAGTGGCCGTCAAGCTCACTCCGGCAATTGGGACGAAGGTGGACGCGAAGCGCAGGACGCTCATGGTGTATGCGCTCGATGCGTCGGTGCCTGGCTTCGCTGAGAACGCGCGCCGCGTGGCCTGCACGCGCTACGTTCCCGCTGAAGAGGTGACGATCGCGCTTGACGACAAGGGGCAGAGCGCGTCCAAGCCAGTCATCAAGAAGCATTCCGGCAAACTTGTGCCCGGGCTGTCGTGGAGCCAGCAGGAAGTGGGCGGCAAGGTGTGCCTGGTGATCAAGGGCAGGCCAACGGCCGCGGGCGTGTTCACCGCGGTGTTCCGCGCATACGACGGCAAGACTGCCGGACTGACAACCGCGGTGACGTTCGATGTGGTCGATCCTGTGAATGCGGGCGGCGGCGTGTCGGGAACCGAGCCGCTCAATGCGTCCGTGGCGAAGGGCCGCACGTTCGCCGACGTGCCGGTGTGGAGCGGCGGCGAGCTTGCCGGCGTCATGACGCTCACGCTGCCGCGCACAGGCCGCGCAAGCGCCAAGTACCGCGCAGCCGATGGCCGCGTGGTGACGCTTACCTGCCAGGGCTGGAGCGCCATCGACGGCGAGGGCGCGCTTTCGGCCGAGCTTGCCGGCACTTGCGAGGGCGAGGAGTACTCGCTTGCCGTCACGGCTCTACCCGACGGCGGCGTCGCTGCGGTGTTCACCGACCCCGTCGACTCGGGAGCAGTGCTTGACAATGCGGCGTTCGTCAATGTGTGGAGCGCTGCGAACACGGCCGCCGACTTCAAGGGCTACTACACGGTGAGCATGCCCAGGAAGAGCGTGACGGGCGGCGATCTCTTCGCGCGCGGCGCCGGCTATGCCACGCTCAAGATGAACACCTCCGCCGCGATCAAGGCCGGCAAGGTGGCCTATGTGGGCTTGTATCCGAACGGCAAGCCGTTCTCTGGCACGGCCACTTTCATGGCGAAGGACTGGAACTCCGAAAAGGGATTCTGGGCGCGCGGAGTGCTGCCGGTCGTCTCAAACGGCAGCTACGACTCGCTTTCCGGCGCCTTCCAGATCACGCCCGGCGCGGCCGATCCCAACGCCGTCGACGTTGACGAGACCGGGGCCAAGTGCCTGGGCCGTTGCTCCTACCAGAACATCCGCCGCAGCGTGGCGCCGGCTAGCGAATGCGCCGCCGGGTGCATCTGGCAGCACGCCGAGACGTTCGGCGCGATGACGGAGGCCACGCTTGACGTGTTCGGCACCTACTACAACTCCGCGGAGAACTTCGCGGACTGCTGCAGTTCCGTTCTCAGCACGACGAAGCTCGGATTCTTCCTCCTGGGCGAGTTCAGCAGCGGCATCGACGACGAGGTGCTTGAGAGCCTTGGCCACAACCTTTCCGGCATAGAGGCCGGTGTGCGCTCCTCTGCCACCGTCACCGTGGCGTACAAGAAGAACGCACAGAAGAAGTACCAGAACTACATCACAAGTTCAGACACGAAGAAGCTTCCGTTCTCGTTCGCGCTTTCCACAGGCCTCGCGAGCGGTACGATTACCGCAGGCGGAGTCACGTTCACGTACAAGGGCGTGGTGATGCCGGGCTGGGGCAGCGAGGAGTGCACGGACTGCGGAATGGGCGGCACGGAGGCGAAGCTGCGTCCGTTCATCAGCGGAACGGCGTGGTTCGACGACACGATAAAGTACACTGATGCGCGCGGAAAGGTGCGCTCGACCACGGTTCGGCGGAGCTGTCCGTTCTCCGTGGGCGTTAATCCCGGCGAATGATACGGAAAGAACTATTAGAATTTAGAAAGGCGGTATCGCAGATGATGAAGATGAAAACAAAGGGAATTCTGTGCGTGGCGGCGGCCATGCTCGCGATGGCGGGCGCGGCCAAGAGCGCGGCGAAGGGCAGCTGCATAAGCAAGGCGAAGGCGCTTGCAGGCTCGCAGAACGTGACGCTCGTCGAGGAGTACGACAGCGAGGAGAAGGAGCTGCTTGGAAGCGGCGTGATGTACTACACCGTCACGCTCAAGCGCGGCCAGGCGTACACCGTGTGGATCACCGGCGGCAACGCCTCCGAGATGTCGCTTGAAATCGACCCCAACTGGGAGTACTACGACAAGGAGAAGAACGAGGACAAGGAGCCCAGCTGCTCGTTCGACATCGACGAATACGACGGCGGCGACTTGCAGGTGGGCTACCTCTACGCCGACGACTGGACCTATCCCGAGGCTGGCGATGAGAAGGGCGACTACGATCCCAAGGAGGCGAAGTTCGTCGTTGCCGTGTATGGCGACATCGGCGCCTCCACCACGCTTGGCTTCATGAGGGGCATCCGCAACTTCACGCTTCCAGGCACCGATGCGAGCCCCAAGGCCCTCACCTTCTCCAACTCCTGGAAGTCCTTCACCGGCAAGCTCATTGACGGCGAATACTATTTCCGAGCCACCCTCAAGGGCGGACGCAAGTACCGTGTGCGCACGCTCGCCGGCACCGCGTCTTTGCCGCTTGAAATGGACGTCGACGACGGCAGCGGAAGCTCAGACGAAGACGACGATAGTGAAAACGACGAGATGGACGAGGAGATCACGGAAGACAGCGCCTATACGAACGTCGTCGGCAATGTCGCATACCTCGTGACGCCTTCCGTTAACGGCAAGTACTCATTCATCGTCTCGGGCGACACGGCGCAGAACTTCAAGTTCAGCTACAGGGCCGTTCCCACGCGCGCCATTGCGTCCCATCCCTCGATTCCGCTGCTTGTGGAGAACGGCTACAGCGCCACGTTCGTTCCCGGCAAGATATGCAACACGAACAACTACTACGACGACATCATTGACGACCATCTCTGCAAGATCTATCTTCCCAAGGGCGCTCGCTGGGTGTTCGAGACAGAGGGCGCCACGGTCGGCCAGAGGATGTACGCCTACAGTCCGGCCGGCAATGTGCTCGCGATGAACGAGACGGTTGGCGGCGGCGATGCCAACACGCGCGTCGTGATCACCGCCACAACGGCCGGAGTGTACTACGTGGGCGTGTGCGATCCCACGCTAGACGTCGACACTCCCTATGACACGACCGTTCCGCCCATTACGCTCACGGCGCGCGACGTCACGAGCTTCCCCGTGCCGGACACCTTCGATCCCGTCGACGACGCGGCGTCAGGTGCAAACAGGCTCGTGCCCTGGCCCGCCACCACCAACGACTCCGCGGTCGCCGTCACGCTCGCCGACGACAACGGCGCGAACGCGCGCACGCTCGGCGCGATCCATGGTCCGCACCTTCTTTCCGTGAACGATCCCTACGACGTGTTCGCGATCGCGTGCCGCAAGGGCTACACCTACCGCCTCACCACCACATGGGCGGACGAAAACGACACCACCGATCTTTCTCTCGGCGCGAAGGTGTTCTACCTCGCCGGAACGAAGGAGCGTGCCGTCGCAACCACCGGTTCGCTCGATCCTTCCGACACAATGGAGCTCACCTTCACCCCGACCGTAAGTGGCATCCACTATGTGCGCGTGTACGTGGCCGAGGGAACCGGACTTGACTATCCCGGATACAACATCCACGCCATGGTCGCGAACGGCACCAACACGCTCGGCTTCGTGAAGGTCAACGCCGACGGCGGCGTTGGCACGTGGACGATCAACGCCGAGACGATTACGTATCCATACGGCTCGGTGCTTGCCCTCAAGGCGCCGAATAGCGCGCTCAAGGTCAACTTCGGCGCGGTTGCGGGCTTCACCGCCACGCCCGCCAGCAAGATCGTCGATCTGCCGGTGTGGAACCCGGGCGATGCGCCCATCGAGGTGAATGGCGTGTACGGCGATGCCTATGACAAGAAGTACATCATGTCGTACACCACGAAGACCGTCACGAAGAACGGCAAGAAGACCACCACGAAGACCCCCAACTATTCCCCTGCTGACGGAGATGGCACGGCGGCCGGCGCGTTCGCGATCACGCCGGCGGCGAAGGTCGCCACGATAAAACGCACGCTGTGGGAGGCGGATCCGGCGGACCACTTCTCGTTCACCGCGGCGGCCGGCGTGTACTACAACTTCACGCTTACCGGCACGGACAACGCGCGCATGGTGCTTTCGAACGCCACCGACGGCGTGGTTGCCGAAGCGAAGCCCCTCGCTGACGGCACGGGCGTCGAGATCGCGAAGGTTCTTGTGCCTGCAGGCAAGACGTACCTCGTGGTGACGCATGGAGACGGCGCGGAGAAGAACGTGTGCTACTCGCTCACGCACTCCAAGGCATCGACGGGAATCGTAAGATTCACGAACGCGAAGTCTGTAGCCACCAGCGCCTTCTCGGTGAAGGAGGGCGTGGAGTACGCAACACTCTATGTGGCCCGTACGGGCACTGAGGGCGCGACGCGCGTGAAGTACGCCACTCAGGCCGGCACGGCCCTCCCCGGAACGAACTACTATCCCGTCGCCGACGGCGAGATATCATGGGCGGCGGGCGACAAGGCAGCAAAGCCGATCAAGATCCGAATGATTCCGGACTCAATAGCCCACTGGGCGTCGTCCAACCTCACGTTCTCCGTGGTGCTGTATCCGGCCGACGAGTACGAACTTGCCGCGAACGAGTATCTCGCGCGCACCAACACGCCGCAGATCGCAAAGGTCACGATCTTGGAGGCAACTGCGAAGAAGCCCGGAAAGATTGCCCTTGCATCCTTCGACGCGGGTGTCGGCGCGGTGGCGGTGGCGAATGCCGCCAAGCCCGTTCCCGTTGGCACGGCGGGAAGTCCGCTCACCCTCACGTTCTCCCGCATCGGCGGCGCGGACGGCAAGGTGAGCGTTAAGGTTGCCACAACTCCGCTCAAGACGGACACTGCGAAGGCCGGCGTGGACTACGTGGCCAAGAGCGAGACGCTAGTGTGGGAGGATGGCGACGATTCCGACCGCACGGTGGAGCTCGACCTCAAGCCCGTCGCGGGCTATACGGCGACTAAGAAGTTCAACCTCGCCTTCACAATCGTCAAGACGGGCTTCACGCCTACGCTCGCGGCGAAGACGGCCACCGTGACGATCAAGAACGCGGTTCTCGACCAGACGGCCGCCGCGTATGCGAAGACGTTCGGCTCCGCGGGACTCGCCCTCGCCACCACTGGCACGTGGTTCAAGGACTATTCCGGCGACATGCGCAGCGCCTCCGCCGCGGGCACTTGCACCTACACGCTCACCGGGCCAGGCTTCTTCATGTGCCGTCCCAAGGTTGTGAAGCCTGCGCCTGAAGACGCCGCCACGCTCACATGCCAGGTCGACAAGGAGGCCGTGATCGACTGCACGGCCGCCGACTTCGGCGGAACGATCGCGCGCGTTCTCCCGTCCGGCAAGCACACCGTCAAGTTCGCGCTTTCAGGAGTGACGGGCGGCGCGTATGCCTCGTTTGAGAACGAGAGTGACGGCAAGCCGTACCTCTGGGTGCCGCTCTCCGCCACGGTGGCTGACGAGCCGATGACGAAGGCCGTTGTGCCGGTGGACCATGCGACACTCGCGTGGACGCTTCCGGCAGGCGTTGCGGGCCGAGCCGGAATCCACTGCCGCGTGCGCTTCGGCACGGCCGCGACGGCGATGACCGCCATCGGCTATACGGATGCCACCGCCACCACGATCGCCATTCCCGCGCCGCTCGTTGCGGGCAAGGCCTACTACTGGGCCGTGGACACTGCATACACAGAATCCACCTCGCCCACCGACGAGGAGATCGCCGCCCTCAAGTACGCCACGGGCGCCACATGGACCTTCAGCGCCCTCAAGGCGGGCGCTCCCGTAACCGCGATAGCGCCCGGCAAGCTGGACGCCGCCGGCGAGGAGATAGCCGATCTCGTCGCGGACGGCAAGCCCGTTGAGCTCATCCAGGGCGTTAAGCCCGAGTTCGGCCTCGAGGGTACGGGCGAGACCGGCATGGTGGCTAACGGATTCCGCTTCGTGGCGGGCACGCTTCCGAAGGGGCTTTCCGTGAACGCCACCACTGGCGCTCTCACCGGCGCGCCCTCCACGCCCGGCACGTACCGCGCGCTCGTGCAGGGCTACAACAAGCTTGCGAAGACCACTTCGAAGAAGGTGAACGGCAAGACAGTGAAAACCACCACGTACACCTACACGTATGGCACCACGCTGCCCGTCGTATTCGAGGTGCTTCCGGCAGGAACGTCGATCGGCACATTCCGCGCCGCGCTTGAGGAGGACGGCGACACGTTCGGCGAGAACGCGCGCCGCTTCGGGACGCTTTCGCTCACCGTCAGCTCGGCCGGCAAGATCAGTTCGAGCGTCACGATTGGCGGCGTCGCGTATTCGTTCACAGGCACAGGCTTCGACGAGATCGTGGACCGCGACGAGACGCTCTCCGGCCACACGCGCCGCTTCAGGGTGCGTCTCACGAACAAGACGCTCATCAACAAGAAAACGGCGACCTACAACTACCTCACGATCACTCTTGGCGACGGTCCCACCACCAACGCCGTGGCGCTCGCCGAGGCAATGGGCACCGTGGAGCTCGAGATGAACGTGGCCAATCCCGCCAAGACGGCCGTGGTGAAGAACGTGTTCTATCGCGGTGATCTCTATCGCAACAACGGCGCCACGGAGCTCGGCAAGGCTGCCATCGGCGACTTCGTAGGCTACTACACGGTAGGCCTCGTGCCTGAGGGCGTAACGCCTGCGGACGGCATTCCCGCCGGCAACGGCTATCTCACGCTTACCGTCGCGGCGGCGAACTCCGTGAAGATATCCGGTGTTCTCGCGGATGGCACGGCGGTTTCCGGATCCTCCATCGGCCAGCTCGTGGGCGACAGCCTCGAGTCGCCGCGCGAATGTGCGCTCTTCGTGCCCGTGTTCTTCGGGAAGACTACGGTGTACTCCATCGCTGGCGTGGTGAAGATCGCCTACGAGAATCCGTCTGACGCCAATGCGCTACCGGTGGCGCTTCCCACCGCGAAGCTCGTGTGGGCCAAGAGCGCCGCGGCGGCGACGTCGCGCGACGCGTCCGGCTTTGCCATATCGATCGCCCCCACGGGCGGCTGGTACAACACCACCGAGAACATGCAGGCCCACTACCTGAACAACACGTTCGCACTCCAGACGGTCGAGAGCGGCGACGATCTTCCCGTGGAGGCACTGCCCAGCGGCTACTCCTTCATGGCGGCATCCGCTCCGCACGATATGGCAGTGCGCTTCGCGGGCAACGCGCTCGCCACCGATGCGCGCAAGCTCGTGACGAACAAGACGACGGGGCTCTACGACTTCTGGCAGACGGGCGACGCGGCGACCAGCATCAACCCCTGGGCCGTCACGTTCAAGTTCACCCGCGCTACGGGACTCATCTCGGGCACGCTGAGCGTGTGGGAGTGGATTGTTAAGGATGACGGCGGCCATCCGTACGCCACGAAGCAGAGGCAGGTGACGAAGCTTGCGCACAAGGGCGTGTGGATGTGGACGCGCGACGCGTCCTCCGAGTCGCCCCTTGCCGCTGAGGCATGCTCGGCAGGATTCTTCATCATGCCCGCCACGAAGAGCTGGAAGGCATCGCTTCCGTTCAACATTCTCTCCGTCTCGGACGATGAGCCGTCGTGGGAAGAGAAGGACCTCTCCGCCCCTGATACCGGAGACTGATAGATAATGACACGCGTCCTCGCAACACTTCTACTTGCCATTCCTCTTGTCGCGGCCGCCGCGCCTCGCGACCACCTTGGCTTCGATCCTGTCAAGGCGCCTGACGCCGTGTCGGCCG
>JAFUDL010000562.1 GCA_017459225.1 Kiritimatiellia bacterium | reverse complement strand
GGGCGTGGCCGCCACGGGCACCGTCACGCGGCCACGCAGCTTTCCAAGCACCTGCACCGGGATCTCCACCTCGTCCTCTACGAGCGCCTTCGGGTCGAAAGACGGGAACGGCTCGTACGCGAGCGTGTTCGCGTGGCCGAGGAACTGCCACAGCTCCTCGCCGAGGTGCGGCGCGTATGGCGCAAGGCAGAGAACGAACTTCTCAGCCGCCTCGCGCGGCAGGTCCTTGCCCTCGCCGGCGAACTCGTTCACGAACACCATCATCGCGGAGATGCCGGTGTTGAAGTTCATGGTGGCGATGTCTTCGTCCACCTTCTTCACCATGGCGTTGAGCGTCTTGGCCTCGGCCTTCGTGAGAGCGCGGTCCGCAATCTGCTGCTCGGTGACCATCTTGTTGACGCGCTTGAGGAAGCGGTACACGCCTTCCACGCCCTTGGTGCTCCAGGGCTTCACCGCCTGCAGCGGACCCATGAACATCTCGTAGAGGCGCAGCGAATCGGCGCCGTAGTCGCGGATCACGTCGTCGGGGTTGACCACGTTCTTGAGAGACTTGGACATCTTCGCAGGGAACTCGGTGAGCAGCTCCTCCTCGCCGCCCTCCTCCGCGCCGTACGGCTTGCCGTCGCGCCAGGTGATCTTGTCCATCGGCACAAGCACGCCGCGGCTCGTCTTGTACGCCATGCCGAGGATCATGCCCTGGTTGACGAGCCTCTGGAACGGCTCGTCCGTAGGCACGAGGCCGAGGTCGAAGAGCACCTTGTGCCAGAAGCGTGCGTAGAGAAGGTGCAGCACCGCATGCTCCGCGCCGCCCACATAGAGGTCGACTGGCAGCCACTTCTTCAGCAGCTCGGGGTCGGCGAAGGCATTGTCGTTGTGGGGGTCGATGTACCTGAGGTAGTACCAGCAGGATCCAGCCCACTGCGGCAGGGTGTTCGTCTCGCGAACGCCCTTCTTGCCCGTGGCAGGATCGACAACGTTCACCCATTCCGTTGCCTTTGCAAGCGGCGGCTCGCCGGTGCCTGTGGGCTTGTAGTCGGCAAGCTCGGGAAGAGTGAGCGGCAGATCCTCTTCGGGAACGAGCGTGTTCGTGCCGTCCTCCCAATGGATGACGGGGAACGGCTCGCCCCAGTAGCGCTGGCGGCTGAAGAGCCAGTCGCGCAGCTTGTACTGGGTCTTCGCGTGGCCAACGCCCTTTTCCTCGAGCCACTCGATCATCTTCACGCGGGCGTCATCTACGGAAAGCCCAGTGAGGAAGCCAGACGACACCATCACGCCCGTGGCAATGTCGGTGAACGCCGAATCGCCCGTGTAGGGCACCGGATCGGGAGATGCGTTCTTCGCGGCCTCGCTGCCAGCAGGCGCGACCACCTGCACGATGGGCAGGTCGAACACCTTCGCGAAGTCGAAGTCGCGCTCGTCATGCGCCGGCACGGCCATGATGGCGCCTGTGCCGTAAGTGGCAAGCACATAGTCGGATATGAAGATCGGCAGCGCCTCGCCGTTAACGGGATTCACGCCCGCCACGCCGTCAAGCCTCACGCCCGTCTTCTCCTTGTTGAGCTCGGTGCGCTCGAGGTCGCTCTTCGACGCGGCCTTCTTCTGGTATGCCTTCACCTCTTCGGCATTGGCGATTCTGCCTTCGGCGAGCCACTTCTCCACGAGCTTGTGCTCAGGCGAAAGCACCATGTACGTGGCGCCGAAGAGCGTGTCGCAGCGGGTGGTGTACACGGTAACAACCACCGGGGGCTCTGGCGTCCCAGTACCCTCGCCCATGGTATATTTTATCTTGAAATCGACCATTGCGCCGGTGGACTTGCCGATCCAGTTGCGCTGCATCTCCTTGATGCCCTCGGGCCAGTAGAGAGTGTCGAGGCCGCTGAGGAGGCGCTCGGCGTACTCGGTGATCTTGAGCATCCACTGGCGCATCGGGCGGCGAATCACAGGGTGATTGCCACGCTCGGAGCGTCCGTCGATAACCTCTTCGTTCGCGAGCACCGTGCCAAGGGCGGGACACCAGTTGACGGGCACCTCGGCGACGTATGCGAGGCCCTTCTTGTAGAGCTGCTCGAATATCCACTGCGTCCACTTGTAGTACTTGGGGTCGGTGGTGTTCACCTCGCGGTCCCAGTCGTACGAGAAGCCGAGCGCCTGAATCTGGTCGCGAAAGCGGTCCACGTTCTTCTTCGTGGTCACGGCGGGGTGGGTGCCGGTCTCCACGGCGTACTGCTCGGCGGGGAGGCCGAAGGCGTCCCAGCCCATCGGGGGGAGGACGTTGAAGCCCTTCATGCGCTTGTAGCGGCAGAGGATGTCGGTAGCGGTGTAGCCTTCGGGATGGCCCACATGAAGGCCTGCGCCGGAGGGGTACGGAAACATGTCAAGGCAGTAGAACTTGGGCTTTGCCGCCGTGGACGCGTCGTCCAGCGTCTTGAACGTCTTGTTCTCAATCCAGTACTTGCGCCATTTTGCCTCAATGGCGCCATGATCGTATTCGCTCATTTTTCCTCTTCTTGAATCAGATCTTAATCTGTGTATG
>JAFUDL010000561.1 GCA_017459225.1 Kiritimatiellia bacterium | reverse complement strand
TCGAGGCCATGAAGAAGGACGCCGGCATCGCTCTCAACGCGCTCCGCGTGGATGGCGGCGCCGCTGCGAACAATTTCCTCATGCAGTTCCAGAGCGACGTGATCGGCGTTCCGGTGGAGCGTCCGGCATGCATCGAGACGACGGCCCTCGGCGCCGCCTACCTCGCGGGTCTTGCCGTGGGATTCTGGCCAGACCTCGCCGCCCTCAAGGCGAACACCGGCGACATGAGCCGCTTCAACCCCTCGATCGACGAATCCGCACGCGAGGCCGCCCTCGCCGGATGGCACCAGGCCGTTGCGCGCGTACGCACCCAGTGCTGATTGTGGCATCGGTCTGTTCAACTCAAACTTTCAACCACTCAACAGAAAGAGAAACATGGAAAAGACAAACGACAATATTGCGCTAGGCAGGCGTGGATTCATCGGTGGCGGAGCGGCGTTCTTCGTTGCGGCGGGACTGGACCATTCCGCGTTCGGCGCGGCTGGTGGCGCCGCGCGTCTGCGCGTGGGCGTGCTTTCCGATGTCCATGTGATCGGCGGCTTGCCAGGAGCGAATGCAAATGCGGGGTCGTGTGAAACTTTCGAGAAGGCGTTGCGCTACTTCTGCTCCAGAGGCGTGGACGCGGTGGTGATCGCGGGCGACATGGCGGACAACGGGCTCGAGTCGCAGCTGCGCGGCATGGGCGACGCCTGGCGGCGAGTGTTTCCAGGGAACAAGCGCCCTGACGGCGGGCACGTGGAGAAGGTGTTCGTGACAGGCAACCACGACGTCGAGGGCTGGAAATACGGCTACGCCAAGAAGTACGGCATAACCGCGGAGAAGAACGCCGACGACATCCTCTCGCTTCACATGGCCGAAAGCTGGAAGCGCGTGTTCGACGAAGAGTATTCGCCGATGTACATCAAGGACGTGAAGGGCTACAAGTTCGTTGGCGTGCACTTCAATCCCGCCGCTGGATACCACAAGAAAGGCGCAATCGCCAAATTCCTCGAGGCGCACCGCGCCGAGCTTGAAGGCGACAAGCCGTTCTTCTACACCCAGCACTACCATCCGAGGGGCACATGCTCCGCGCCGTGGACGTGGGGCCAGGACGACGGCTTCTCCACCGCGGCGCTCTATGCCTTCCCGAACGCCGTAGCGTTCACCGGACACTCCCACACGCCGCTCACCGACGACCGCACGCTTTGGCGCGGCGCGTTCACGAGCGTGGGCACGGCATCGCTCAGGTATCTCATTCCGTTCGGCGGGCGCGAGAACTCGCGCATCTTCGGCGCCAAGGACGTCGGCACGCAGCAGATGCCGTTCCTCGGCTGCGCCGATGGCCACCATGGCCAGCTGATGACGGTATACGACGACAGACTTGTGCTTGAGCGCCGCGACTTCGAGAACGACCTTCCCGCGGGACCCGCCTGGGTGGTTCCGCTGCCCGCGGCTGCCGAGACCTTCGCGGCTCGCGCGAAGAAGTGCGCCGTGCCGGAGTTCCCCGCAGGCACCGAGGTGAAGCTCGAGCGCGTCTCCGGAACGAATCGCGCAAAGAAGCCGGTTGAGCAGATCGTGGTGTCGTTCCCC
The DNA here is from genome assembly GCA_017459225.1 of Kiritimatiellia bacterium. Classification (GTDB taxonomy): domain Bacteria; phylum Verrucomicrobiota; class Kiritimatiellia; order RFP12; family UBA1067; genus RUG572. Next base: position 5,737 of record JAFUDL010000561.1, on the reverse strand, counting down.
AACGTGCTGGGCGTGATGGGCGGCGCAAGGGCGTTCGACTTCGAGGTGACGGTCGAGGCGGAGGACGTAGACCGCGCGAAGACTTGGATGACGAAGCGCGTGTATTCGCCGCATTTCTACTGGGCCCCGGAGAAGGACGACCTAGAGGTGAAGTGCCTCTTCGCGCTCTCCGAGCTGCCGATGGCGAACGGGAATCTCGAGACGCGTCGCGGCAGGCGTTTCCGCTTCGCAGTGTCTCCCGCGAACTGCTACGGCGCGCAGGGACGCGCCATACGCTCGAAGTGGATAACGGGCGACTTCGGCGAAAAGAAGGCGGTGGCAAAATGAAGCGCGCGTGGAAATCGGTGCTTGCATGCTGCGCGGCGGCGGGGCTTGCGGCGCTTGGAGGATGCGGACTCTTCTGGGACGATCCGTACGTTGCGGTTACCACCGCGCCGCTGAACTGGTGCGAGGTGCACTACTACAACGCGCGTTTCGAACCCGTGCGCCGCGATACGGTGCGCATATCGGGAACGGGGCTGGTGGAGGTGCGCACCGGCACGTCGCGGAGAGTTTCTGACAGCTTCGCGAAGTCGATGGACGATCCCACCTGGGACGACTACAACACGCAGCAGTACTACGTGGACCCGAACCATGTCAGGGAGGTCTTCCAGGATCTGGTGAACGCCGGGCTCTTCGACAAGGACAAAATCCTGAAGTCCACGAAGTACCCGTCTCCCGGCCGCTTCGTGGCGGTTCGCGCGGCAATAGAGGGCAAGACGTTCTCCGAGCCGCACAACGTGTTCGAGTCGGATCCCGATCTTGCGGAGAGGCTGTACAATCTGGTGCGGGAGTTTAGGCGCACCACCCTCGGGCGGAAGCGCCCGATCAATGCGCCGGACAGGGCTGCCGAGGAAGAAAAGAAGTCAGACGAAAAGAAGAAAGACGGCGAGGAAGGCAAAGAGGAGAAGACCACATGAGAAGGGTTGGCATTATCGGAGCGGGACGCTTTGGAATGGCGCTTGCGCACTCCCTTGCGGAAAACGGCGCTGAGGTGCTGCTGATGGACCGCAACGGATCGCTTGTGCAAAGCGCCGCGAACGTGGTGACGAGCGCAGTTCAGGGCGACGCCACCGTGGCGCGAACGCTCGAGGAGGCGGGGTTCGGCGAATGCGAGGTGGCGGTGGTGGCAGTGGGGTCCAACATCGAAGTCTCCACGATGGCCACGGCCAACTGCAAGGAGCTTGGCGTGCCCGAGGTGATCGCGAAGGCGACGAGCGAGCTGCATGGGAAGATTCTCGAGAAGCTTGGCGCGGACAAGGTGATCTTCCCCGACAGAGAAAGCGCGCATCGCCTTGCCCACGCGATCACGAGCCGCGGGGCGTTCGACCTGCTGGAGATTTCAGAAGGCTGCTCGATCGCCGAGATCAACGTGCCGGAGTCGTGCAGGGAGAAGACCCTCGCCCAGGCGAACCTCCGCAACAAGACTGGCGTGACGGTGCTGTGCATACGCCGTCTCGACGAGGATCCGAAGCGTCCTCGGGCCGTGATGATTCCGGGTCCGAACGACCAGATCCATTCCGACGACAAGCTCATCGTGTTCGGCACCACCAGGCAGATCGACGCGCTCATGGGCGACTAGTCTTTCACGCCGCTTGCGCTGCGGCGGGGGATTTGATAAAATCATTTCAGGTTGAAAATTGAACCAATGACCATCAAGGAGAAGACAATGAAGAAGACATTCTGCATGTTCGCCGTCGCCGCGCTCGCCGCCGCGGGCTTCTGCGAAGATAAGAAGGAATCGCCAGCAGAGCGGTTTGCGCGCGTGCGCGAGCTTGTGGCGCGCCATTCGGCCTCCACCGTCACGGTGCTGGTGCGCTTCAACGCGCCGGAGGACGAAGAAGACGACGGTTTCTCGATGCCGTACATGTGCCCCAACTGCAACAGCATACACCGCCGCGGCGTCTCCGAATACGTCAAGGAGGAGCGTCCCATGGACCTGGCTGGATACGTGGTGGCGCCTGACCGCGTGATGGTGCAGGATCTCATGATCAAGTCGAACCTCGTCGCCTCCGTGGAGGTGGAGTTCGCGGGCCGCAGGTACGCCGCCAAGCCCGTGCGGCGATTCCCCGGCAAGGGCGCGGTCGAGCTGAAGACGGAGAAGCCCATCGACGGCGTGAAGCCGATCGAGTTCCGCGCGAAGGGATCGGTGCCGCTTGCCGAGGCGAAGTTCTTCTTCCTCGTGAAGGAGAACGGGCAGATGGTCTCGGGCCTCACACCGAGTCCGGCGGCGAAGTTCCGCCACTATCCGGACATCGGGAAGGACATCGTGCAGGTCCCCGGAAACACGTTGGTGCTCGACGCGAAGGGCGAGGCGGCGTCGCTCTGCTTTGACTCTCCGGTGGCGGTCGACGCCGCCGCGTTCACTGCGCCCTCGACATGGAAGAGCGAGCCCGTGGGCGAATTCGACGCGCGCCTCGAGGCGCTGAAGGCCAAGGTTAAGGCGTCGCTAGTGCCGGTGTACGTACACCGTGAGGAGGAGAAGCGCAGCGAGCGCAGCGGAAGAATGTTCATCAGCAGCGACGACGACGACGGCAGAAAGACGGACATCGACGTCGTCGGCTTCGCCCTCGAGAACGGCGAGGTGATCATACCGCTCATTCTGGACGCGTCGATGACGGCGGAGATCGACAAGATCGAGGCCGTGATGCCAGACGGCTCGCGCAATGCGCTAGAGTGGGTGGGCGCGTTCGACAGGTATGCGCTCGCGGTGGTGCGCTTCAAGGACGGCAAGCTGCCCAAGGAGTTCTCGCCGATGAAGGTGTACGGCGAGAACGCGGCCAAGCTCTTCCTCAAGACGCTCTACACGTGCTCAACGCGAAGCATGGACGGCAAAATCACGTTCGACATGATACCGGAACGCGTGATCGGGTTCGAATTCGCGCGCGGCGGCGTGGTGTGTCCGGACGTGCGCCACGTCTCCAGCCGCGGCCGTCAGCCTTTCGCCGTGACTGAAGACGGCGAGTTCTCGGTAGGCGTTTTCCGCCGTCGCTCCGGCGATCGCTGGTCGAGCGGCGAGGAGCTTCCCGCGGAGTCTGTCGCAGCGCTCCTCAAGAAGCGCGCATTCAACCCGGAATATGCGCTCAGGAAGGGCAAGGACCGCATCCGCGTGGCGTGGATCGGCGTGGAGACGCAGCCAATCACCCCGGATCTCGCGCGCGAGAAGAAGGCCTCGGGATTTCTTGTGGCCTACAGCACGCGCGGCGCGCTCGTGGGGCGCGTGTATCCCGGCACGCCCGCAGAGAAGGCGGGAATCAAGACGGGCGACGTTCTTCTCTACGTGCGCCGGAGGGGCGAGAGCGATCGCCAGGACCTTGAAGCTGGCGGAAGCCTGGGCAGCGGCATCGACATCGGCGAGCTTCTCAGCCGCATCGGCGGCGAACGCCTCGGGATGGTGGACGCCGACAGGTTCGCGCCGTGGCCGAACGTGGAGGAGGGTGTGAACGAGGTGTTCACGCGCCTTGGCATCGGCACGGAGGTTGACGTGGGATACGTGACCGGCGGAGCGAAGAAGGAGGCTCACCTCGTTCTCGCCCAGGCTCCTGTCCACTTCCGCAGCGCCAAGCGGCTCAAGAGCAAGACGCTGGGCGCCGCATTCGCCGACCTCACCTTCGAGGTGCGCGGATACTTCAAGCTCGCCGACGACGCTCCCGGCGTGGTGGTGAGCAAGGTGCAGCCTGGCAACCCTGCCGCGGTCGCGGGCCTGATGCCGTTCGAGATCGTGACGCACGTGGACGACAAGCCTGTGAAGAACGTGAAGGAGCTGAGCGAGGCGATACGCGGCAAGCAGGAGTTCTCGCTCTCCGTGCGCCGTCTCGCCGCCACGCGCATCGTGCGCGTGAAGGTGCAGGACAAGGAAGAAGACGCCGACTCGAAGTAGCAACCGCTAGGGAGGGCGAGCAATGGGCTTTTTCAAGGCATACGACATGCGCGGCACTTTCGGTGTCGACTTCGACATCGAGACGGTGTATCGCGTGGGACTTGCTCTGCCGAAGGTAGTCAAGGGACGCCGCTGGCTCGTTGGATGCGACTGCCGCACCACGAGCAGCGACATTCACAATGCGCTGGTGAAGGGGCTTGCCGTTGCTGGAGCGGATGTGAGCGATCTCGGCCTTTCGACGACGCCGATGGTGTACTTCTTCACGGCGGCCGACGGCTTCGACGGCTCGGTGATGATCACGGCTTCGCATAACCCGCCTACGGACAACGGCCTCAAGGTTTCGATGAAGACTGCTCTTCCCGTCGGCTACGCAAACGGCCTGAACGAAGTCGAGAGGCAGGTGGAGGAGTTCGCCGGGGGCGGGAAGCGCATCCCGCGCGTCCCATGCGAGGTGCCCACCACGCCGCTTCCCGGCGCCTTGCAGCGCTACATCGCCTGGCAGAAGGAGCGTGCAGACCTTGATGCAATCGCCGGACTGAAGTTCGCGGTAGACTGCTCGAACGGCATGGCCTCGCTATTCGCGCGGGACATGTTCCCCGGCGCGGTGATCCTGAACGAAGAGATGGACGGCTCGTTTCCCAGCCATTCGCCCAATCCGCTCAAGGCTGAGGCCCGCGAGCAGCTTGCGAAGACCGTTCGCGAGAACGGGCTCGACTGCGGCGTCATATTCGACGGCGACGCAGACCGCGCGATGTTCGTGGACGAGCGCGGCGAGTTCGTGCAGCCCGACTACCTGATTCCCATCGTGGCGCGTGCCACGCGCAGCGCCCCAACCACCCAACCACCCAACCACCCAACTATCCAACCACTAAAGATCATCCACGACGTCCGCACAAGCAGAGGCGCCGTGGAGACGCTCGTTGCCGACGGCTTCGAGCCTGTGATGGTGCCCGTGGGGCATGCGTTCGCAAAGCCGATTCTGCGCGAGAAGGGCGCGCTCTGCGGCGGCGAGCTCGCAGGGCACTACTACTTCTCCGAGTTCTTCGGATGCGACTCGGGTCTGCTCGCCGCAACGCGCATTCTCGGCGAGGTGGCGAAGGCCAAGGCCGCAGGGACGACATTTTCGCAGATGATGAGCCCCATCGTCTCGCGCTATGCGAATTCAGGGGAGATCAACTTCAAGGTGGACGACAAGGACGCCTCCATCGCGCGCGCGCTTGAGGTCGCGAAGACGCTTGGCGCCGAGACGGCGCGATCGGAGATCGACGGCTTCCGCCTCGAGTACCGCGAAGGGTGGATCTCGATTCGCAAGTCGAACACCGAGCCGTATCTGCGGCTGATCGTGGAATGCGATTCGGCCGAACGGCTGGCCCAGTGGAAGGCGCGCCTTTCGGCGGCCATCGAGGGAGCTGGAAGGTGAGTTGCATTTTTTTCAAATTGACCCCTTGACGCAACGAGGAAAATATGGCATACTATGTCCCCGTTGCACCCGTGGTGAAATTGGCATACACGCAAGATTCAGGTTCTTGTGCCGCAAGGTGTGTGGGTTCGACTCCCACCGGGTGCACCAGAACAAGACGGCCCCCTCGTCTATCGGCTAGGACATCAGGTTCTCATCCTGAGAAGAGGAGTTCGACTCTCCTGGGGGCTGCCAATCTTGTCAATGCGCGCGCAGATGCGAGGTGCTGCGATGCGTAGGTTTTTCCGCGTTTTGTGGATGGTCGTCAAGTATGGCGTTCTTGCCTTGTTGGCGTTCGTTCTCATTGCCGTTTTCGCGCTTGTCTTCTTCGAGCACAAGGTTCCGAAGTCGCTTCTGGC
>JAFUDL010000560.1 GCA_017459225.1 Kiritimatiellia bacterium | reverse complement strand
GGATGTGTGACGGACAGCATTGTAAAAAAAAACTAAGAAAGGAATACGAAATGAAGAAGAGCCTTGGAAAGAAGAACTGGATGTTCCCGATGCCGGTGTTGATGATCGGTACCTACGGTGCGAACGGCACGCCCGACGTGATGAACGCCGCGTGGGGCGGGATCACGCTCGAGGACGAGATCACGATCTGCATTGACACCGGACACAAGACGTGGGCGAACATCGCTGCGCGGAAGGCGTTCACCGTCGCCTTCGGTACGGCGGACACCGTGAAGGCCTGCGACTACCTCGGCATCGCGAGCGGTAACAAGACGCCCGACAAGGTGTCGAAGAGCGGCTTCACCGTGACAAAGAGCGCGTTCGTGGATGCGCCAGTCGTCAACGAGCTGCCGCTTGTCCTTGAATGCGAGCTCGTCTCGATGAACGAGGAGAACTGCAACGTCGTCGGCAAGATCCTCAACTGCGCGGTGGAGGAGTCCGCGATGACGGACGGCAAGCCAGACGCGGACAAGATGAAGCCCATCTGCTTCGACACCTGCCAGCACGTCTACCGCCTCATGGGCACAACCGTCGCCACCGCCTTCTCCTGCGGCAAGGAGCTGATGTGATTTATGGCCTAGCGAATGCGCTATGACGGTGTTCGCAAAAGGGAAAAACATGAAAAAGAAGATGTTCGGCATCGTGGGGGCGTTGGCTCTTGCGTTGACAGGATGCGTGCAGGTACAAGTGGGCGTTGGCGCGGACCACGGCTTCGTGTCGCTCGCCGAGGCTGTGCCGGACGCCATCCTGGAGATTCGCTACTACTCGACGTACAACTTCGTGGGCGAGCGCGTGGACGGCTACGAGCGGCCGTACGCGCTGATCACGAAAGAGGCCGTGGCCGCCCTCAAGGCGGCGAGCGACGACTGCGTCAAGCGCGGATACCGCTTGAAGATCTACGACGCCTACCGTCCGCAGCGCGCCGTGTCGCATTTCATGCGGTGGGCGAAGGACACGAAGGACACGCGGATGAAGTATGCCTTTTACCCGAACCTGGACAAGTCCGTTCTCTTCGCGCAGGGCTACATCGCCGAGCGTTCGGGACACAGCCGCGGCAGCACCATTGACCTCACGCTCTTTAACATGAAGACCGGCAAGGAAGTGGACATGGGCGGCACGTTCGACTGGTTCGGGTGCGAGTCGCATCCCGACTACAAGGACATCACGAAGGAGCAGTTCGCCAACCGCATGCTTCTTCGCGAAATCATGCTCGCCCACGGCTTCAAGCCGCTCGCCGAGGAGTGGTGGCACTTCACGCTCAAGAACGAGCCCTATCCTGACACCTACTTCGACTTCCCCGTGCGGTGAAAAGGTATGTACTAGGAAATGCTAAAAGGAGCTGATGGAGCATGAAAATCGAGGAACTCATTGACAGGGGGGACGAGACGGGACAGCGCATTCGCGAGACGCTGAACGTCCTGCTTGAATCTCCGTACTTCTACAAGACGGACGATGAACGTCTCTTTCTCGTCCTGACGCGCTACAAGCGGGCGTTTGAGTCGTTCTTCGACAAGTTCTTCGGCTGGACGCTCGTGATGGACGCGAAATGCGCGCGCCTCTACAAGCCGAAATGGTTCAACGAGAAGATCACGCTGCCCAACCGCGACATGTTCGGCTTCACGAAACGTGACGAGTGCATGGCGTTTCTGCTGCTCATCGAGTTCTTCGAGCGTGAATGTCGCGAGCAGGGCGTGACGGCGGACGACCGCGAAAATCTGCGCTTCCGTTTCGGCGACTGGCTTGAATACGCGGCGGCTCGCTTCCGCGCGTTGATGCCCGATAAAGAGGAGAACTACACCGATGAACGCGTGAGGCAGATTCTGCGCGACATCATGCCCGACCTGGTGCGGTATCGGTTTCTGCAAAAAGTGAGACCTTCCGCCGACGACAGCGTGAGCGAGGCCGAGACGATCTTCGAGTGCCTGCCCGCCCTCTGGCACTATCAGGCCGCGCAGCTCAATCGGCCGGTGATGGCGGATAGGCGAGAAAAGAATGGTGTAGGCGATATGGAGGAGACCAATGACAACTAATACAGGGAAATCCCGTAAGAGTAGCGTGAAGAATCACACCGACATCAATGAGACAGGTCAGCATTTGATGAAATCTATATTATTGCTTTGCCGTGCCGACAGAGAGTTACGAGATGTGGCATAATAATGCCCGTAGGCATTCTGGGCATTGCGTCGGTGGGCGTGCGCCTGGCGGCGGCAGGAAGATGATGGATGTGGTATAATGTTCCCGCGAAGAGAGAGGCGGGGAAATGACAGCAGAAGAACTTGAAAAGATTGTTGCAAGGCATGAGATGCTGTGCCTTGAGTTGAAGGAGTCCTTCAACGTTGAGTGCATCGAGACGGCTTGTGCCTTCACAAATGCGCAGGGCGGGTTCATCGTGATTGGCGTGGACAACTACGGCAATCCGTCAAAACACCAATTGCGTTTTGAGGGATTGCGCGACTACGAGAACAAGATTTCCACGGCAACCGAGCCAAGCGTAGCCGTTGATGCCGAGAAGGTGGAATTCAGAGGTCGCGAGGTTGTGGTTCTCAAGATTGTGGAGAATCCGCTCAAGCCTGTTGCCTACAAGGGGCGATGTTTTGTCCGCAAGGGCAGCGTGAACCATCAGATGACACCTGTCGAGATTGCGGAATGCCATTTGAAGTCCACAGGCAGTAGCATGGATGCGGTTTTTGTTCCGGACGCCACGAGGGATGACTTGGACATGGATGTTGTCCGAAAATATATGCGAAAGGCTGTAATGGAGAATCGCCGCGCTTTCGCGGCTGATGAGGATCCGTGGCGTGCCCTGGTGAAACTTGGGTTGGTAAAGTCTGAAACTGAAATCACCCGTGCGGCATATTTGCTTTTTGCGAGGAATCCGCAGCAACGGTTCTCTCAGGCCGTAATTCATGCTGGCGCGTTTAAGGCAGAAGGCGCAGTCATCCTTGATTCGCATGATTCGCGCGGTAACATTCAGGATCAAGTTGAAGATGCCCTCGCTTTCATTCAGAGAAATATCCGATGCGCCATTGTCGTCACTGGCAAGGCCGAGCACGATCGCTACTGGGAATATCCCATTGAGGGCTTGCGCGAGGCTTTGGCAAACGCCGTCTGCCATCGCGACTATGGACTCCCGAATAATATACAGGTGAAGATTTTAGAGGATAGGATAGTTATAATGAATCCTGGACAGCTGCCATTTGACATGTCGCTTGAACAACTTGAAGATCCTGATCATCCCTCGCGACCGCGCAACAAGCTTATAGCCCAAGTATTCTATGATATGCATGTCATTGAACAATACGGTAGTGGCATTCGGCGAATCAATAGCGACTGCGACATGAACGGCAGCCCATATCCCGTTCTAAAGAGTGAGAACGGCGAGTTCATCATCAAATTCCTTGCCAGGACAAAGGAATCGGCATCAAAACTTGGCATTGATCCTGCGAAGTTTGGAGTTTTGGATAAAGAAAATGTGGCTACTAGCCCGAAAACTAGCCTGAAAACTAGCCCGAAAACTGGCCCGAAAGGAAGATTCAAGATCCTTGAATTGCTTAGGGAACGGCCAAAGATAACTATAGCAGATCTGGTGGAGGAGACAAGACTTTCTCGAAATGGCGTCAAGTGGAATATTGATAAATTGAAGGAGGAGGGGTTGGTTCGCCGCGTCGGTCCGGCAAAGGGCGGGCATTGGGAAGTGGTAGGGTTTGAGCCGTGAAGAGACGTAGCATAATAATGCACGCTGGTGCCTTTGACGTTGCGTCGTTGGGTGCGTGCTTGGCGGTTGGAGGAAATGAGGAATGAGGAAATGTCCATGAAACCACGCGAGTGCTATAAGATCACTGCTGTGCGAGTGGTCGAGTTCCACAACCTCGGCACCACGACCATCGAGATTCCCGAAGGCGGGCATCTGTTTCTCCTAGGCGACAACGGCTCGGGAAAGACGACCATTCTTGATGCAATTCACCTGGTGCTGACCGCCGGGCGCGAGATGGAGTTCAACTCTGCCGCACGCGTAGCGGGCGCGAAGGATTCCGGCGGACGCACCATCCAGGGCATCGTGCTTCGCTACAATGCCGTCACCGGGCGTCCCATGCGCGAGACGGGTATCACTTACGCCGCCGTGGAACTGAAGTCGGATGCCGGGCGCGCTGTTTCGCTTGCTGTCGGGCTTGCGGCTGATGGCATGGACGTTGCTTTCGAACGTTGGGGCGGCATTGCGTCCGTTCCTGTCGCAGATCTTCCGCTCACCGTAGAGGAAGGCGGACGTCTCCGTGCCGCGACACAGTCGGAATTCAAGCGCGGCATCACGGCCCTGACGGGCGGCAAGTACTACGGACACATCAACGACTATGCCGATGCTGTCGGGGCGCGCCTCTTCGGCGGCGAGGCGAAATACGCTGATGTCTGCAAACTCCTTCGGACGGCCAAGGCGTATCGCGAAATCGCGGCGCGTGCGGCGAACTACGACGACCTTTTCCGCAAATTGCTTGAGGAACCGAGCCGCGACACGTTTGAGCCTCTCTTGAAGGGGCTTCGCGAACTGGAGGAAAGCAAGGGACGTCTTGAGCAGATTGACGAGCGGGCGGTCTACCTGAATGAACTTCGCCGCGAATCCGAGCGGCTGGAGAAACTGCGTTTTCATGCCGATCTTGTGGCCTGGGCTGAAGCCGATGCGAAGCGTACCGTTGCCGAGCGCGAAGGAGCGACGATTGCCGAATCAGAACAGGCGGCACAAAAGGAACTTGTCTCGCTTGAAGGTGAGTGGGCGACGCTGAAGGACGACGTCGCCCGTGCGCGGGAGCGGCTTTCGGATTTGCGGGCGAAGGACAAAACCGGCCTTGTCGGGCAGGAAAAGGCCGCCGCGCAGCGTCTCTCCGAGGCTGAGCGCAAATTGTCAGACGCCGAACGTGTCCTTG
>JAFUDL010000559.1 GCA_017459225.1 Kiritimatiellia bacterium | reverse complement strand
GTTTTCCTCTTACGAAATCTCCCTCAGCGTCAAATCTGCTGCTCCACTCCTCCATTTTCTCTTCCATGGAGAGACTCACCATAAAATCAAAACGACATTGTTTGGTGTGTTGTTGCTTGGCATGTTCGCTGCGATGGGCGCGACCGGGGTTTGGCCGGACGGATCTGCGATGGATGCGTGGTTTGCGGACAAGTCGCCGGTAGACGAAGCGAAACTCGGACGGCAGTATTTCGCCTCGCAGATGCTGGGGGCGAAGGTCAACGCCCCCGAGCTTCAAACCAAGCCGCTTCAAATGACCATCGATTGGATCGCGTCGCATGGCGGCGGCGTGCTCGTTCTCGGTCCGGGCGTGTGGAACACGTCCGCGCTTTTCTTCAAGCCGGGCGTACACCTGAAGCTGGAGAAAGGCGCCGTGTTGCGCGGACCGGAAGATGGTTCGGTGGTACCCCGCGGCATGACGCACTTCGTCGGGCATTCCTTCGTCTATACGCTTGCGCTCATCAACGCTGACGCCTGCAACGGCTTTACCATCTATGGCGAGGGCACGATCGACGGCAACGGGAAGAAGTCGTGGATCGACTTCTGGAAAAAGCGCAAGACTGTCAACGTGTTCAGGGACTGGGACATCCCACGTCCGCGGAACATCTATGTATCCAATTCCCGCGACGTCAGGATATCCGGCGTTACCATCAAAGACTCCCATTTCTGGACGGTGCAGTTCTACAAGTGCGAGCGCGTGAAGGTGGACAACGTGCGCATCACGGCACCGGGGCACAAGACTCCGCCCGCCGCGCCAAGTTCGGACGCAATCGACCTCGACGCCGTAAAGGATGCCCACGTGTGGGGTTCGTACATGGACGTGAACGACGACGCGGTGGTGATGAAGGGCGGCTGGGGCTACAAGTGCGAGACGCTGCCGGACAACGGCGCCAACTTCAACATCCTCGTGGAGGACTGCGTGTTCGGGCCAGTCTGCCACCATGCGTTCACCTGTGGCTCCGATGCGTTCCACTGCCGCAACCTGATCCTGCGGAACAGCGAGGTGCGGGGATGCGGAGCGCTTCTCAACCTCAAGTCGCGTCTCGACACGAAACAGCTCTACGAGCACATTCTCGTGGAGAACGTCAGCGGATGGTGCCGCGACACGATGCGGATGCGTCCGTGGACGCAGTGGTACAACCTGCCGAAGGGCGTGGGCAAGCAGGAGACGCGCGCGGTGAACGTCGTGTTCCGGAACTGCAACGTGAAGGGGAAGGATAACGTCAAGCTCGACTCGTCGTTCATGAAGCTGGAAGGCTACGTGCCGCCGACGTCCCCCACGCCCGCCGCGGCAACGACCAATGTTCCGCCCGTGTGTGCAGAGAGGGGGTGGAAATTGCTGTGGTCGGACGAGTTCGACTACGCGGACTCAAAGCTTGAGGAAATGTGGGTTTCGGAGAACGCGTCCCCAACCCACATCCTCTGCAGCAGATGGCGGGAGAACGCCGTTGTCACAAACGGCATGCTGCGGCTTTGCAACAGGAAGGAAAAGCGCGGAGGCAAGGAGTGGACGTCGGCGTCGGTCTGGACGAAGGCCCGTTTCAAGTATGGGTATTTCGAATGCCGTTATCGCTATGCCGCCGCCACGGGCACGAACAATTCCTTCTGGTTCGTGACGCTTCCGCATGGGAAGGACGAGGGATTCGAGATCGACGTCAACGAAGGGCATTATCCGTCTGAGATCAACACCAACATCCACGACTACGAGAAGGTTTTCTACAGGGACGGCAAGAAGAGCCACAAGGTCAACGCGAAGGCGTTCAATCTTGGCCGTTCGGTCGATTTGTCCAAGGAGTTCCACGTCTATGGTTTTCTGTGGACGGCGGACGAGCTTGTGTTCTACTGTGACGGAAAGGAAATCCGGCGCGTCAAGAACGAAGTGTGCCACTCGGAATGTGCGCTTCTCCTTTCTGAGGCGATTTTAAAGTGGGCGGGGCCTGTGACTGACGCCATCGACGGCACGTTCATGGAGGTTGACTACGTGCGTGCATACGGAGTTTCCGGTCAGTAAAGGGAAAGTAAAAATGAGAAAGATCTATCTGATGGTTGTCGCGGCGGTTGCCGCGTGTGGAGTTCGGGCCGACGTGAAGCTTGCGGCGCCGTTCAACGACGGCATGGTGCTGCAGCGTGAAAAGCCGGTTGCGGTGTGGGGCACGGCGGCCGCGGGCGAGAAGGTGACCGTGCTGTTCGCTGGGCAGTCGGTCTCTACGACGGCCGGAGCGGACGGGCGCTGGCTCGTGCGTCTCGCGCCGATGAGGGCGTCGGGCGAGGGGCGCGTGCTCATGGCGAACGGCGTGTCGGTGAAAGACGTCCTCGTGGGCGAGGTGTGGCTCTGTTCCGGGCAGAGCAACATGACGATGGCGATGTGGTCGAATCCATATGTGGGGCAGCACGGAAACCGCGAGAATAACGGCTACCTGGACGCGATGATCGTGGATGAGCCGTTCGTGCGCGCCTGCACCGTGCCGAGCGTGTGGAGCGCGCAGCCGAAGGAGCTGTCCGCGCCGCTCAAGTGGGATCGTTTGGCTCCGGGGCGGCAGAAGTCGTTCTCCGCCCTCGCGTTCCATTATGGGCTGATTCTCCACCGTACGCTGAAGGTGCCGGTGGGCGTCGTCGTCTCGGCTTGGGGCGGTACGTACATCGAGCCGTGGATTTCGCCGGACGGCTACCGGTCCGTGCCGAAGCTCGCGGCCTCGGCAGACCGTCCGATCAACACGAAGGAAAAGCGGCCGCACCAGCAGCCGCGCGCGCTCTGGAACGGGATGATCCATCCGCTCGTGCCATTCACGTTCCGCGGCGCGCTGTGGTACCAGGGCGAGAGCAACCGCACGCAGGGCCTGGACTACAAGGATCGTCTGCATGCGCTCTGGAACGGCTGGTCGAAGGCGTTTGAAAACCCCGAGATGCCGTTCTACCTGGTGCAGATCGCTCCGTTCTGCTACGGGATGAAACCGGAAAATCCGGGAGCCTCCTCTTGCGACATCTGGGAGGCGGAGGAGATGTTCGCGAAGGAAAATCCATACGCCGGCATGGCCACGATCGTTGACGTGGGCGAAAGCGACAACATCCACCCCGGCGACAAGCGCACGGTGGCGCTGCGCCTCGCCGCGCTCGCGCTCAACCGCACGTACGGACGCAAGGACGTGCCGTGCGACAACCCCGCCGTCAAGTCCTGGGCCGTGAAGGGCGACGTGGTGACGCTTGCGTTCGACCATGTACAGAAATGGGTGATGCACGGCCTTGACCCCGCGCCGTTTGAAATCGCCGGCCCGGACGGCGTCTTCAAGCCCGCCAGCGCAAAATACCTCAAAGGGGCGGTTGAGCTTCGCGCCGCCGGCGTGGCCGAGCCGAAGCTGGTGCGCTATCTTTGGAACTGGTGCGGGAATGGCCGCTTGAAAAACGACTTTGGCCTTCCGCTCCCGCCGTTCTTCCTCCGTTCGCTCGTCCACGCGAAGTGAGATTTTCCAATGTCCAGAAACTAGTGACATTTGTAGTGGCTACGGCAATATGTGCGGTGGCGAAAGGCGCGGTGTCCG
>JAFUDL010000558.1 GCA_017459225.1 Kiritimatiellia bacterium | reverse complement strand
CTTCCCGGAACGCTGGCAGACGCAGGGCTCGGCACGCTCCAGACGCCCGCTCAATTCGCCGCCTACACCGAGCGCACGTCTAAGACATCCCTCGCCCGCAAGTACAAATACCACGGCACGGCGGTATATTCGCGCACGTTCGCCATCTCCGCGGAAGAGGCGGCCAAGCCGCTGGAGGTGTTCCTCGAGCGAGTGATGTGGACGAGCCGCGTGAAGATCGACGGACGCGACTTCGGCCTCTGCGACTCGCTAGGCGCGCCGCACGTGCACCGCATCCCCGCGAACGCGCTCGCTCCCGGCGAGCACCGCATAGAGATCGCGATAGACAACTCGGCGCAGTACAGCGCGGTGATGAAGGCGCACGGATTCGGCGAGTGGATGCAGTCCGTGTGGAACGGCGCGATCGGACGCATCGAGCTGCGCGAGGCGAACGCGCTCGACGGCGTGCGCGTGTTCGCCGATTTCCCCGCGAACGGCAAGGTGCGCTTCGAGCTGCCGGAGGGATTCGCCGCAGATGCGGAAAGCGTGACGTCCGCCGATCTCGCGTTCACGGGATTCAAGACCGAGCCCTCGCCATACGCCGCTGGGCGCGTCCTCGTGACGGCGACGCTCGCCCAGGAGCCGCAGGCGTGGGACGAGTTCAACCCTCGGCTTTACACGGTCACGTTCCGGGACAGGCGGTATTCTGTGACCAAGCGGTTTGGCTTCAGGACTCTTGGCCGCAAGGGCAACCGCCTGATGATCAACGGGCGTCCTCTCTTCGTGCGCGCCGACATCGACAACTGCCACTTTCCACTCACCGGTCATCCCGACATGACGAAGCGCGAATGGATGCGCTTCTTCACCATCCAGCGCAACAACGGGATGAACGCGATCCAGATGCACACCTGGACTCCTCCCGAGGCGGCGTTCGCGGCGGCGGACGAACTTGGAATGATGATCTTCTGCGAGCTCGGCTACTGGAACGAGCACGGGCGCAAGGAGAGCTTCGCAGGACGCGGCAACGAGGCGCTGGACGACTGGCTGCGGCGCGAGCTGAAGGCAGTTGCAGACGCCTATGGAAACCACCCCTCGATGGTCGCCACCTCCTTCGGCAACGAACTCGGCTACTGCAACTTCAAGGCGCTCGACGCATGGATGGTGGAGCACAAGAAGTACGACCCGCGGCGGCTCACCATGTGCTCCACCGCCCGCACCGTCGCGCCGAGCGACGACTTCATGGTCACCCACCTCTATCCTGGCCTCGGCTGGACGCGCGGCAAGACGGGCGGCGAGGCCGACTATGACTACGAGAACGTCTATGGCAAGGCGCCGATTCCGGTGATCGCCCACGAGATAGGGCAGTGGCCTGTCTATCCGATGTGGGACGAGCAGATCCAGAAGTTCAACGGGCTTCTTGTTCCGTGGCGCTGGTGGCCGAGGCGCGAGATGGCGATCTCCAACAACACATTCCGCTTCGCGCGCGAGTTCCATTCCGCATCAATGCAGACTAGCCGCCACTTCTACAAGCTGGAGACGGAGGGCTTTCTGCGCACGCCCTCCTGCAACGGGATCGAATACCTTGCCATGCGCGACTACACCGGGCAGGGCGAGGCGCTGATCGGGTGGTACGACGCGTTCTTCGACGCGAAGCCCGCCCTCGGAGAGGTGCCGCCGTTCTCCGTTCTGATGAGTACCGTGCCGTGCCTTGCGAAGTTTCCGAAGTTCCTCTGGACTTCGAACGAGACGTTCACGGCGCGGCTTCTCGTGAGGAACGAGCTTGCGGAGGCGATACCGGCGGGCGCGCGCTGGCGCTGGTCGTTCGGCGTCCATGGCGGCTGGGCGGAGGCGAAGAAGCCGATTCCCGCGGGCGAGCTCGCGGACGTCGGCGGCGTGTCGGTGCCGCTTGAGACGTTTGCCGCGCCGAGTCGCCCGGAACTTCGCTTCGGCGACAACAGCTGGCGCATATACGTGCTGCCGCGCATCAGGGTGCCCGATCCGCTGCCGGAGGGCGTGCTGATAACGTCCGAACCCGCCTCCGCCGCGAAGGCGCTTGCGCAGGGAGGGCGCGTGGTGTACACTGGAAAGAGCGCGAAGAGCGACATCACCACCTTCAACCCGATCTACTGGTCAACGGGGCTCTTCGCGACTAACCGCAAGCACATTGGGTTCGGCGCGGTGGTTGACGCCGACCATCCCGCGCTTGCGCCGACGGGATGCGACTACTGGCAGGACGAGTTCTGGCGCAAGCTGTTTTCCGAAGGCAAGCGCCATGCGACCTCGCATCGGCTTGAAGGGCTGCCTGCGGATTATCGTCCGATCATAACCGTCGTTCCCGACTTGCACCACTCCTACTTCATCTCGCCTTTCTTCGAGCTGAGAGTGGGGAAGGGACGGCTCATCGTGTGCGGGCTCAACATCGACGCGAACTCCACGTCCGCGCGCCTCTTCAAGCGCACGCTCTGGCGCTATGTCGCTTCGGACGACTTCGACCCGGAATGGACCGTCTCGCCGGAGTGGTTCACGAACGTCTTCCTCGGCAGCAAGGCGCCGAAGGAAAAGGCCGTCAAGCTCGACGCCGACACCAAGGACATGATGAACAAGAACTGACCGCGGAGGCGAAGTGGGCAAGGCTCGAGACAACGTCGCCGCGACTGTGAGGCGCGTTCTGCGGAAAAGACCGCGGCTCGTGTGGTATGCTGTGGCTTGCGGATTCGCGCTCGCCGTTGTGCTCGCCGTGGTGCGCGGGTGCGGGGGAGGCGCGCCGAAACTGACGGCGATCCCGCCGCCGACGGAGGAAGAGAAGGGCGATGTGCTGGTGACGGGGTACTGTAGCTGCGGGGAGTGCTGCGGGTGGCGGCGCAGCTGGCTGGGGCTGGGTCCGCCAGTGTACACGTACGGGCCGATGAAGGGCAGGCGGAAGAAGGTTGGCGTGACGGCTCGCGGCACGGTGGCGAAGCATGGCACGGTGGCGGCGGACCCGAAGGTGTTTCCGTTCGGCACGAGGCTTAAGATACCAGGCTACGGCACGGGAGTGGTGGAAGACGTGGGAGGAGCCATCAACGGGCGGCACATCGACGTTTGGTTTCCTTCTCACGAAGAGGCCCGCCTTTGGGGCCGCAGAAACCTCAAGGTGGTTCCTTTGCCCTAGTCAGACCGAAGTATGGTATAATAAATGCCGCGATGGAAAAGAAGAGACGACACAAGAAGCCGATAAAGAGGGGGCTGCGCAGGCCGTTCGAATGGCTGGGCATTCTCCTGGGCATGCTCGTTTTCTCCAATGTGACGCACAGGATGATGCTGGCGCTGTGCGACTTCGCCTCGGCCGTGATGTACCGCTTCGACCGCGCGGGGCGCGACGTCTCGCTCTTCAACCTGCGCGTGGTCACTGGCGTCTATCCGCCGGAGCGCGACATGAAGACCCCGCACGATTCGCCGCCCACTCGGCGCGAAACGCTCATCCTCAGGCGCAGCTACAGGAACATGGCGCGCACGGTGGGGCATCTCTTCTGGACGAGCAGGCGCTCGGGCGAACGCGCGCGCTCGGCGGCCGCCCTCACCGAGCAGTGCCGCGAGCTGCTCGCCAAGTACAGACCGGTCGTGACGGTGAGCGGGCACATCGGCTGCTGGGAGGTGCTTTCGCAGCTGGTGCATCTTGAGGGGCACAAGATGATGAGCGTGGCGAAGGACATCGGCACGCCGGCGATGACGCGCCTTCTGATGCGCAGCCGCAAGGCGATAGGCCAGGAGATCGTGCATGCCGACGGCGCGTTCCGCGCGCTCATGAAGGGGATAAAGGACGGCTACGACATCGGCCTGCTGGTGGACCAGGTGGTGCGGCCGAAGGAAGGTGGCGTGTGGGTGAGGTTCTTCGGAAGGCCGATGCCGGTATCGGCGGCGCCGGCGTTCTTCGCTGCGAAGGCCAAGACGCCCGTGCTCGTGGCGTGGTCGCGTCCGCTCAAGGACGGCACCTACCGCTGCGAGCTTCTGGACGCCATCGACGCCGACGCCGCGCGCGACGTGTGGGCGTGCACGCAGCGCTGCCTCTCCGCCCTTGAGCGCGTTATACGCCGTCATCCGTCGTGCTGGGTGCTCAACTACCACTACTTCCGCAAGACGCCTAAGGCCGCCTCGCTCGCGCAGCTTGAGAAGCGGGAGGGGAGGAGCGCATGAAGAAGAGCCCGCGCATCCTCTTCGTAGGCAATTTCCTCGTGCGCCACTGGGGCAGGGGCCGAACGGGCATAGACATGCGCCTTGCAGCGGGGGCGATACGCAACGGCTGGCAGGTGCTCACGTTCTCCGAGCGCGACGTCACGCGCTTTCTCGCGCCGCTCGGGTTCATGCGGAACGTGGGCGCGAAGATGATGAACTCGCGCCTCGTGAAGACGGCGCGCAATTGGCGTCCGGACTTCGTTTTCATGAGCCACTGCGACTACGTGACTAACGCGACGCTCGACGCGATCCACGCCGCCGTTCCGGGCGTCAAGATCGTGCACATCAACTGCGATCCCGTTGAGACGGAGCACTGCAGGGCGCAGATATCGCGGCGGCGCGAATCGTGCGACGCGATATTCGTGACGACGGCAGGCGACGTGCTGAAACAGTGGTCCACAGGACGCAACGTTGTGGGCTTCTTCCCGAATCCTAGCGATCCGTCGTTCGAGGTGGAGGACAACTCGCTCAGGGCCGACTTCAAGTACGATCTATTTTTCGCGGGGCGCCCGGCGCTGGCCGACGCGCGCAAGGCTCTTCTCGACGAACTTGCGCCGCTGATGGATCCCTCCGTGCGCCTCGGCTTCTTCGGCATGGGCTCTCCGCTCGTCGTGGGGCGCGACTACGAGGACGCCATCGCCGCCTCGAAGATGGGCCTTTCCATCAACCGCTTCGAGAACTGGAAGTGGTACGCTTCCGACCGCATCACGCACCTGATGGGGAACGGCGTTTTGACGTTCATGTACGATGGCAACGACATGCAGCGCTTCTTCTCGGATAGGGAGGCGGTGTATTTCCACAGCGCGCGCGAGCTTGCGGAGAAGATCTCGTTCTACAACTCGCACGACGACGCGCGCAGGGCGGTGGCGGCTGAGGGGCGCGCGAAGTACCATGCGCTCTTCGACGCGAGAAGAGTGCTGAAGTACATGATGGAGGCGGCGCTGGGCGAGGAGTTCAGCGAAAAGTACGAATGGGCCGAGGAGGTGTACAGATGAGCGCGCTGCCGCATCTAGGATGGTCCTCGCACGTGTATCCGCTGGAGGCGGCCGACTTCGCGAAGGTTCCGGACTACGACGGCGGGGACATCCCGGTCGCCGCGCTTCCGGGCGACGATGTGGTGCTGCTTGTGAGGCCCGACGGGCCGGACGCGCTGCTGAGGGGGCGCGCGAAGGCCGAAGAGGCGGCGGCGCGCGGAGAGACCGTGCAGGTGCGTGTGGTGTTTCGTCCGTCGATCGCCAAATGGAACCTCCCCGCCACGATTGTGCGCGCGCTGCGTGGCAAGTACCGCTACCACGGAACGGGGGTGTACCACATCGCGCCGCAGGCAATCCGCGCGATGGGCCTCGAGCGGGCGGTGCGCACTCTTGACAATCCGCAGCAGAGGAAGAACAAGGACCGCGCCGCGAGCATGAAGCGCCTCGCCGCGAGCCTGCGAGAGCGCGGCTACGACGACGCGCGCCCGATATCCGTGCATCTGTGCAGGATATTCGGCCTCAGGGATTCGCTCCGCCAGGGGCATCACCGCATCAGCGCCTGCCTAGAATGCGGCATCGAACGCATGGCCATGGGATTCTGCGCGGCGGGCGCGCTGCCGCGCGAGCTGGGAGGGCGCCGCGCATGAGCTTTAAAACAACGATCATACGCCTCGCGACCGCGCTCGTGCCCGTGAAGAGCGCGAGAAAGCGTCTGCGGAAGAAACTGCTGCGCGCGGCGCAGGAGGCGCGCGTGAAGGGCGCGCTGCCGGGCATCATGGCACGTTACGCGGCGCACGCGGAGGAGTGCCGCGCGAAGCTCGCGCGCGGCGAGCGGCTGAAAGTGGCGTTTCTCGTGTGCGACGCCGCGATGTTCTCCGGCGAGAGCGTGTTCGCGTTAATGCGCGACAATCCGCGTTTCGAGTGCGTCATCGCCGTGGCGCCGCGTGTGACGCGCGGGGAGGATTTCCTGCGCGCCACGCTGGAGAAGACGGTGGGCACGCTTTCGAAGCGCTACGGCGACGCCGTGCAGGCGCTCTACGATCCAGCAACGCGCAAGGCGCGCGGGCTTGATGCGGACATAGTGTTCAGCACGGTCGTCTATGAAGACCAGACGTTGCCCGACTACACCACCGAGCGTCTTTCGGAGCGCGCTCTCGTCTGCATACTCTACTACGGCTACGGTGGTCTCTTCATCTCGAACGAGAGGAAGACCCCGTACCTTCCCAACATCGTATTCGCATGGAAGTACTTCGTCTCGAACGAGGCCACGCGGCAGATGAGCGTGGAACGCAATCCGCTTCTGGACGGGCGCATCGTCGTGGCGGGATACTGCAAGATGGACCGGCTTGCGAATGTTGGAAATGGGGAACGTGGAACGGGGAATGGGCGGAAGAAGGTGATTGTATGCCCGCATCACACGCTGGAGAGGACGCCTGGGGAGCTGGCGCTGGGCACGTTCCCGAGGTATGCGGACCTCTTTCTGAAGCTGCCGGAGATGTTTCCTGAGATTGATTTCGTGTTTCGTCCGCACCCGCTCCTCTTTCCTCGCCTCGCTACGGCGAAGTGGTGGGGTGCGGAGCGCACGGCCGCATACGAGAAGGCGATGGAGGCGCATGCGAACGTCGAGTTCCAGCGCGGCGGCGACTACTTCGAGACGTTCGCGCAGTCGAGCGCGATGATCCACGACTGCGGCTCGTTCCTCGCGGAGTACTTCTACACCGGGCATCCGCAGTGTTTCCTTCTGGCCGACGACGACACCGTGCGCACGCAGTTCCTGCCGTTCAGCAGGCGGCTTCTCGAGCATGTGAAGACGGCGCGTTCGGAAGACGAGATCGTGGACTTCATCAGGCGCGTGGTCATTGACGGCGACGATCCCGGCAAGGCCGCGCGCGACGAGTTCGCCGCGAAGGAGGTGTGCGTGAACCATCCGCACGCCGCCCGCGCAGTGGTTGATGCGGTGTGCGGCGGTTTGAGAGTTTCGAGGTTTCTGGTTTCTGGTTTCTAGTTTCTGGTTTTTGGTTTCGAGGTTGCTGGTTGCGCGCTAGGCACTAAGAAAGGAGATGGTATGCAGAACAGAAGGAGTTTTCTGAAGGCGGGAATCGCGGGCAGTGTTTTCCTGCCGACTTTCGCAGATCTGTCGTCCAAGGCGGAGGAGAAGAGCGTCGCGGCCAAGCCACGAGAGATAAACATCGGAATCGTGGGCTTTGGCGGAAGGGGGCATGTAATGGCAAACGCCATTACGAGGAGCTGCAAGGGCGTGCGCGTCAGGTGCGTATGTGACATCTGGAAATTCCAGATGCAGAGGGCAAGGTCGTTTTTCAAGTCGTGGTACCAGGAGGTCAACGGCTATCTGGACTTCCGGGAGATGTTGGACGCGGAGGCAAAGAACATAGAAGCTGTCATAGTGGCAACTCCGGACTGGGTCCACTGCGAGCAGGTGTGCGAATGCCTTCGCCGCGGGCTGCATGTCTATTGCGCGCCTCCGATGGCGGATACGCTTGAAAAGTCTGCGGAGATGTGCCGTGCGGCGAGGACAACCGGGAAGCTTCTGCAGATAGGATATCAATGCCGGTCGTTGCCATTATACAAGCTGGCCTTTGAGCATGTGGTGCCGGAAATGCTGGATCGGCTGTTGTTTGCTCAGGCGGAGAGCCGCATTACGATGTGGCCGATGTTTTCCGTCAAGAGACCTCCACGTCTTGAAGTTCTTGGCAAATATGGATATGACAATGCCGAACAGTTCATGAACTGGAGATGGT
>JAFUDL010000557.1 GCA_017459225.1 Kiritimatiellia bacterium | reverse complement strand
CCCTTGGCGTCGTCCTTCGCGGCGGCATCGGCGGCCTTGCGGGCGGCCTTGCGCTCCTGACGGGCGGCCTTCTCCTGCTCCTCGCGCTCCTTGCGCTCCTGCGCACGCTTCTCGGCCTCGGCGGCTGCGGCCGCGGCGTATTCGGCGTTGGCCTCCTTGATCACCTTCACGATGCCGTTGACGATGAGCTCGATACCGCGCACGGAATCATCGTTGCCGGGAATCACGTAGTCGATCGGATCGGGATCGGCATTGGTGTCGGTGATGGCGACAATCGGAATGCCGAGGCGGGCGGCCTCCTTGACGGCGTTGGCCTCGCGCACCACGTCCACGATGAACACGGCGCCGGGCTTCTGCTCCATGTCGGCGACGCCAGTGAGGTTCTTCTCGAGCTTGGAGAGCTCGCGGCGGAGCATCGAGTTCTCCTGCTTGTGCACGGAGAGCACGCCGTTGTTCTTCGAGCCCTGCGCCTGGAGGGACTTCATGCGCTTCACGCTGCCGCGGATCGTCTGGGCGTTGGTGAGCGTGCCGCCGAGCCAGCGCTCGGTCATGTAGTACTGCTCGCACTCCTCGGCCGCCTGCTTCACAATCTCCTGCGCCTGCTTCTTGGTGGCGACGAAGAGGATCTTCTTGCCTTCGAGAACCGTCTTCTTCACGAACTCGGCAGCCTCGTCGATGAACGTGACGGTCTGCGTGAGGTCGATGATGTGGATGCCGTTGCGCTTGTCGAAGATGTAGGGCTTCATCTTGGGATTCCAGCGCTTCGTCTGATGGCCGAAGTGGAGACCCGCGTCGAAGAGGTCCTTGAGCGTGAGGCCTGTGGCGGCCGATGTAGGCATGTCCATTCTTTTTCTAACCTTTCATGTCCGTTGCGGGATACAGAGGCACCCATGCCCCCGTTTTCCCTTGGTTAATCCGCTTTGGCGCGTCGGCCTGGACTCGGCCGACAACGTCGTTCGCTTCCGCACGGCAACGGCCACCCGGCCCTTCCGCGCTCGGAAAACAGATGGATAGTGTATCAAAAAACCGCCAGATGTTCAAGCGGAAAATTGAATTCCCGGAAATTTTGCGATCCTATTCGTGGTTGAAGAGGTCGTTCACGCTCGCATTTCCGTGGATGCGCTTGATGGCCTCGCCGATGAGCGGAGCCACGCTGAGGACGGTGAGCTTGAACGGAAGCTTGGCCGGATCGAAGCCCTCGCGGAGCGGAATCGTGTCGGTGACGACGAGCTCGTCGAGCTGGCTTTCGCTCATCAGGCGCTCAACGCCCTTTGGTGTGAGCGGGAAGTGAGAGACGAATGCATGCACGCTCTTTGCGCCGTTGTCGCGGCACATCTTGGCGGCGGCGCTGAGCGTGCCGCCGGTTGCGGTCATGTCGTCGATCATGATCACGTCGCAGTCCTTCACGTCGCCCACCACGCTGAAGGCGTCAACGGTGGAGTCGCCCGTACGCTGCTTGGCGACGATGGCAAGGCCGGTGCCAAGCTTGCGGCTATATCCGTACGCGGTCTTTGCGCCGCCGGTGTCGGGCGAAACCACGATGGGCTTCGCGAGATGCATGTCGCGGATGTACTTGAGGATCACGGGCTCGGCGTGCAGCTGGTCGAGGGGGATGTTGAAGAAGCCCTGGATCTGGTTCGCGTGCAGGTCGAGCGTGAGTACGCGGTCCGCGCCAGCCGCAGTGATGAGGTTCGCTACGAGACGTGCGGTGATCGGCACGCGCGGCTGGTCCTTGCGGTCCTGGCGGGCGTAGCCGTAGTAGGGAATCACGGCGGTGATGCGGGCGGCGCTTCCGCGCTTGAGGGCGTCCATGATGATGAAGAGCTCCATGTACGCCTCGTTCGGCGCGGGCGAGCCGCTCTGGATCACGAACACGTCGCGCCCGCGCACGCCCTCCTGAATCTGGCAGAACGTCTCGCCGTCCGGAAAGTGCCGGATGTCGATCTTGTTGAGGGGCTTGCCGAGATAGGCAGCCACCTTCTCCGCAAGCGGCAGATTTGCCGTACCGGAGAACACCATGAAATCGTCATTAGACTGGTCGAACATTTCTCTCACTCCTCGAAGAACACCTCCGCCGTCCACCTGGGCGGCCGATGCGTCTAGTATACCATAAATCCGCCATGGGATAAAGACCGCATTACCGGTCCACCCTCGCCGAACCTCCGCCGGCCAGCTTCTCGACGTCGGCCTTCGTGGCCATAGACGTGTCGCCCGGCGTTGTCATCGCTAGCGCGCCATGCGCCGCGCCGTAGTCCACCGCCCTCTGCGCGTCGTCGAATTCCATCAGGCCGTACACGAGCCCGCTCGCGAACGAATCGCCGCCGCCAACACGGTCGTAGATCTCGAGGCCCGGACGCTTCACCGACTCCTTGAGCTCTCCCCTGTACCAGCAGATCGCGCTCCAGTCGTTCACCGTTGCGCTCTTCACTGCGCGCAGCGTCGTTGCCACGACCTTGAAGTTGGGATACACCGACACCGCCTTTTCGATCATCTTGCGGAATCCCTCAATCGGGAGCGTGGTCAGGTTTTTGTCCACCCCTTCCACCTCGATTCCGAGCGCGGCCGTGAAATCCTCCTCGTTGCCGATCATCACGTCCACGTACTTCGCAATCTCGCGGTTCACCTCCTGCGCGCGCGCCTGACCGCCTATGGACTTCCACAGCGACGCGCGGTAGTTGAGGTCGTAGCTCGTCACCGTGCCGTGCCTCTTCGCCGCTTTGAGCGCCTCCACCGCGACTTCGGCGGTCGTCTCGGAGAGCGCGGCGAAGATGCCGCCCGTGTGGAACCAGCGCACGCCTTCGCGCCCGAAGAGGCCGTCCCAGTCGATCTCGCCGGGCTTCAGCTGCGATACGGCGGTGAGGCCACGGTCGGCGCACGAGCGCGCGCCGCGGCAGCCGAAGCCGCGCTCGACGAAGTTGAGGCCGTTGCGCACGGTACGGCCAATGCCGTCGTAAGGAACCCATTTGACGTGCGACACGTCAACGCCGCCCTGGAGCATGAAGTCCTCCACGAGGCGCCCCACCGGGTTGTCGGCGAAGGCGGTGACGGCAGTCGTCCTCAGGCCGAAGCAGCGCCTAAGGCCGCGCACCACGTTGTACTCGCCGCCGCCTTCCCACACCTTGAACTCGCGGGCGCAGTGTATGCGCCCGTCACCTGGATCAAGCCGCAGCATGATCTCGCCGAGCGAGGCGGCGTCCCACCTGCAGTCGGCGGCAGGCTTCACCTTGAGAGAATATTCCTGTGCGTTCATAAAGCCTCACCTTCCACGCCGTATCTCGGTCTCGTCCTCGTCGCCTCCGTAGGGCGGCGGCGATACGCGGGCGGAGTAGTCCCATCTACCGCCCCACTGCTCCTCCACAAGCGCCATCTGGTACTCGCGCCAGCCTTCCTTCCAGATCATCCACGCGATAAGAAGACGCATGAAGATGTTGCCGCCTATCGGGATTATCCAGATGTGGTTCACTCCCAGCATCGGGCCGAACACCAGGAGGCCCGCCGCCACGCGGCCCACTATCATCGCCAGCCATGTGGCCTTGGCGCGGCTTGTGAACGCGCGCGCCGCGCTGCGGAGCATGCGTCCGCCGTCCATCGGAAATCCCGGCAGCAGGTTGAACGCGCCCAGAGTGAAGTTCATGATGGCGGCAATCATGAGCGCTGCGGCGAAGAACTCGATTCTGCAGAGGTGTGCGGCAAAATAGCACAGAACTCCAAGTGAGAAGCTCACGGCTGGCCCCGCAGCGGCGGTAAGCAGTTCCTGCCACGCCTTGTACGGCATCCGCTCTAGACTCGCACACCCGCCAATCAGCATGAGCGTGATGTCGCGCGTGCGGCATCCGAACGCGCGCGCCGTGAGCGAGTGGCCGAGCTCGTGCAGCACGATAGAGGCCAGAAGCAGCACCATCGCCGCGAGGTCAAGCGCCACGGAGCCCGTCATTCCGATGAAGAAAATGAGCAGTATCGCGGTCGAGATGTCCAGATAAACCGGAATCCCGAAGAGTTCGCAGATCTTGAACTTGTTTCCGAAGAGCATTGTCAGATGATCTCGCACTTTCCGCCGGCACATGCCACGGTCTGGGTGACGGTGGTGTTGTCGGTGTTCTCGAAGAAGTTGAGGTAGTCCACCGGCTTCGACGTGCGCTGCAGGTCTTCCCAGTGCTTGCAGGCGTCAACGCGCTTGAGGCAGCGGGTCATCTTGAGCACGTCTCCGCCGAAGTAGTTCTTGGCGAACTTCTTGGCGCGGCGGATCCAGTCGAGCTTCTGCATGCGCAGGGCCTCGTACGCCTTGTAGATGGGTGCCGGATAGATCTTGGGCGTCGCCTTGGTGAGATCCTCCTTGCCGCGGCCGAGCGAGGCTGCGCACGCCTCCCAGAGGTTGCCGTCGAACGCGGCAAGACCATCGACGATGAGGCCCGACGCGAACATGGCGCCTGTACCGTAGAACTCCACGATCTCCTCGGCGGTGAGAACCTCGCAGAAAGGCGCCTGCGGGTAGTCTAGGTCGCCGCCTTCCGGGAGAAGCGAGATGCCGGCGAAGTCCTTGCGGTTCTCGTAGATGAACTTCTCGACGTCGTCCCACTCGTTGTCCTTGACGGAGATGGTGTTGGAGACGTTGTGCGAGAGCCAGGGCTGCGCGCAGCATTCGGGACGCTTTCCGGCGTCGATCCAGTTCTCCTTGGTGAGCTTCACGTCGTTCAGGAGCCTGAGCGCGTTCACATCGCGCTTCGTGAGCGCGTCGGGCGAGGCCTCCACGCAGAACGTGAGCACCACGTCGGTGCCGTTCGGGTTCCACACGCTCTTCTCGACGGCCAGAGGATTCTGGGCGCGGAAGAAGTCCACCAGCAGCTCGTCGGCGTTGGCCTGCGCGCGGCGGAAGTAGCGGCGCGCATGGTGAGGATGGATTCCCGAGGAGGTGCCGAGTATGCAGGATGTTGTGCCGGCAGGCTTCACGCACGTGGCGCGCGCCGCGGGGTTGAGGCCGATGCGCGCGGCCACCTTGGCGTTCACGTCGAGGATGAGCTTCGCCATCTTGCGCTGGAGCGCGGGATCGAATGCGATCTTGGGATGCTCCATCATGCCGGTCATCGAGACGCCGATGAGGGCCTCGCGGCGCGCGATGTCGGTGGATATCTGCCCGAGGTACGGGAAGTCGGTGTAGTCCGCCTGGAGGGTGCCGAGGATCGCGGCGGCCTCGCATGCGGCGGCGAACTTCTCCTCGTTGTCGACGATGCCCATGTTGATCTCGCAGAGGTTGCAGAAGGCGAAGCCGCTCTTGCCGTCGATCTGCGGGTAGAGGCCGATCTCGCCGCAGGGATTGAAGGTCATGTCGAGGTTGTCGGTCCAGATGAATCCGGGCTCGCCGAACTCCTTCACACTCTGCATGAGCTTGTGGAAGAGCTCAGGGGATGTGGAGTCGCGCAGAAGCATTGCGGAGTTGTTGGAACGGGCGCGCTGGGGATTGTCGTTGAACCAGTTGCCCGTCTTGGCCTTGGCCATGAGCTCGTCGTCGGCCGAGAACATGCAGATCGTGGCGGAACGGCGCACGCCGCCGGAAAGCACCGCGTCGGAGGCGTGCATGATGATGTCGTATGCGTCGATGGAGCGCAGACGGTCCTGCCCGTCGTCGAGGCAGCGGTCGAGAAGCTTGCGGATGATTTCAAGCGAGCGGTGCAGCGGCTCGGGACCAGGCGCGCGGCCCATGCCGCTTGAAATGGGCGTGCCTTTCTTGCGGATGAGCGAGTAGTCGAAATCGACGATCGCGCCGGCGTATTCGGGCATTGGTTCGCCGCCCTCGAAGTAGCTTGCGAGAAGCACTCCAAGCGCGTCCGACCAGCCTTCGATCGTGTCGGGAATCACGTACGTCTTGTGCGCGCCTGTTGGACGCACAATCTTCGGCAGCTTCGACACGTGCTGCGTCTGCACGCTGAATCCCACGCCCGCGCCGCACAGCAGCAGCCACAGCGCCTCCTGGAAGAAGCGCGGCCTGTCGCAGTAGCTGGTGGTGCAGTTGTAGATGCGCGCGTTCTTCTTGAGAATCGGATCGCCGCCGAACTGGAGGGCACGCTGCGAACCGAGCATCATGCGCTTGTGCATCGCCTT
>JAFUDL010000556.1 GCA_017459225.1 Kiritimatiellia bacterium | reverse complement strand
GCAGGCCATCGTGCTCATGACGAACGACAGCTGGTTCTCGTATTCGATGGAGCCTCTGCAGCATGCGATGCAGGCTGTGCTGAGGGCGATTGAGACGGGGCTGCCCGTGATACGCGTGGGCAACTCAGGCGTGACGGGAGTGGTCTCGCCGTCGGGGCGCGCGCGGTGGCTTGAGGACGGCGAAGGGCGCGCGATAGTCGACGCTCCGGGCGTGATGTGCGAGGCGGTTTCCGTGCCCGCGCGCCCGCGCGCGACGCCATACGTCCGTTTCGGCGACTGGCCGCTCGGCGTTCTCTTTGCGCTTTGCCTTGTTTTTTCGCTGCTTTCTGGTCGCGCCGCAATTTTTTTCAAAAGTCCCATTGCACATCACCCGAAAATTTGATATAGTAGTTGCCAAGGAAAACCAGAATCTTTTTTTATTTTAAAAGAGAGGAAAACGAAGATGCTCATGACAAGAAAGGAACTCGCAGCCGCATGCAGCCTGCTGGTAGCTGGTGCTGTCTTCGGCGCGTCTGAGGTAGTCAAGGAGTCGTTCGAGGCTAAGGATGCCGGCGCAGCCGTCACCGAGCTTGGTCAGACGTGGACAGGTTCCGCGTCGGGGGCCGGAGGAGAGTACGCCGCCACGGCTGGCGGACTTGTTCTTCCTGATGCGGCGCACACGAAGATCCTTTCGATTGACGATGCGGTGAAGTACACGCCCGCCAACGCCACTGAGATCGGCAAGCCCGTGCTTGTGGACATGATGGTGCAGGCGATGGTTCCGGAAGAGGCGCTCGCCGCTCCTGAGGAAGATGCCGAGAATCCCGTGCAGATCGCAGTGGGCGTTGACAAGTCCTCCGAGGGCAAGGGAATGCTGAAGGTCTTCTGCATGCCGAAGGGCGCTTCCGCCGCCGCGTGGTGCGCGCTCAAGGAAGTGGAAGCCTCCTCATGGCACCGTGTCACTTTCGTGTTCGATTACGCCGCCGGATTTGCCCAGGTGCGCATCGACGGCGAGCCCGTGATGACCGACAGCGGCTACCTCACCGCCGACGCTTCACAGGAGAAGACGGGCGCGTGGTACAAGCTTGCCGTGACGAAGAACCAGCTCGCCTCCGTCGAGGTGGTTGGCACGACGGGTCTTGACGACCTCCTCATCACCGCTGGCGACAACGCCCAGGCGGATGCGAACGTGGAGGGCTCTACGACGATCGACGGCGTGGCGATTCCCAATGCGTGGTTTGACATGAACGGTCTCGCGTGGGTTGCGGGAGCGTATGACGATTCCGGGCTCACGATTGCGCAGAAGTACGAGTCGGGTCTCTCTCCCTTCGACGGCGCCAAGTTCGTGATCACCGACATGACGATGTCCGGCGAGAATGCCGAGCTCACAATCCCCGTTGTCAATCCGCCCACCGGCTACACGGTGATTCTCGAGTGCAGCTCGGATCCTGAGTTCAAGACCGAGGTCACGTCTGTGCCTGTCACTGTGGACGCCAATGGAAAGGTGACAGTTCCTGTCCCGGCCGACAAGGACGTGGTCTACTACCGCCTCACTTCCAAGAAGAGCTTGGACTGATTTAATGCCACTGCAGTTTTACTAAGGAGATAAAAGAAATGAAGAAAGTGTTTCTGATGGTTGCCGCGATGGGGCTTGCAGCTGCGAGCTTCGCGGATATGAACGACGCGTTGCTCTCGTTCGCGACGCAGGGCCCCGACAAGTATGCCGACGGCACTACCGTGATCGACGGCGAGTGCTATGCGCTCGTGTGGACAGCGGCGGGAGCCGAGTTCGGCGGCTTCAAGGCCGATGGCACGCTCGCCTCCGCCACTGACCGTCTCGTTCTGGCCGCTCCGCTCGCGAAGGGCGGCAAGTGCCCGCAGACGCTCTTCCAGATCAACGCCGCCGTTGCCGACGAGCTCAAGGACGGCACCTACGCCGTCTATCTGCTCGACACGCGCGTGAAGGCCGAAGATGGCACCACCCAGCTCGCCGGCTTCAAGGACGGCAAGGCCAAGGTGGTCAACGCGCAGGCCGCGGTCGGCGATTCCACCGCCGCAGCCGCCACGACGCAGACCAAGGTCGCCCTTGCGGCCACTGCGGTCGGCGGAGCCGCGATCACTGCCGAGACGATCATCGACGCCCCGCAGATCACGGGCATCAAGGTTGAAGGCGCCACTGTGAAGGTGACCGTTGCGGGCATGTCGCCTGCAGCCACCTACAAGGTTGTGACCTGCACCAAGCCTGGCGATGTCGGCAAGACCCTCGACGCCAAGGCGAAGGGCGACACGTTTGAGTTCTCAAAGCCCGCCGGTTCCTTCTTCAAGGTGATCGGCACCCGTAACTTCAAGTAATTCCGCAAGGAAAGGAACTGTAAAGATGAAAGTCAGAAGTGTTCTCTGTGCGCTTGCCGCAGCGGCTGCGGCGACGGTCTTTGCGGATGTGACGAGCAACGTTTGCGGTCTGCTCAAGATTACGAGCGACCTCAAAAACACCATCATCGGCGTGCCGTGGGTGGAAGTTGGAACGACCCCTGATGCGGACATCAAGGTGGCAAAGCTCGTCAAGACGGACAACCTCACGGCAGGTGACATGCTCTACTACTACAACGCCGGAACGTGGAATGCCTGGACACTTGGCGCTGATGGGTGGGAGCCCAACACCACTGTGACGGTTGACGGCAAGACTGTGGCGGCGCCTCAGGGTGCCCAGGGCATTGCCCGCGGTCAGGCTCTTATCCTTGAGCGTAAGGACGTGACGAAGCCGTTCTATCTCTACGGCCAGTTCACGACAGCTGCGGCTGCGGCCCAGTCGATCGTTGCTGGTTCCGCCACAGCTCCTGGATATACGCTTCTTGCCAGCCCCAAGGTTGAGGCAT
>JAFUDL010000555.1 GCA_017459225.1 Kiritimatiellia bacterium | reverse complement strand
TCGATCGTCGACGGCGCGCTGATCTACACCGTGACGAGGAGCGATGCGGCGGCTGCGCAGCTGGTGTGGCGGCCAAGATCTGCCGGAGAGACGTCGTGGGCTAACACGGTGGAGGCATGGGTAGACGCCGCCACAAGTTCGCGCACGGCGTACATCGGCTTCTCCGACGTCTTGTTCGACGGCGAGGAGGAACATCAGAGCGGCGAAGTCGCAGTGAACGAAGACGTGAACGTGCACGACGTCATGGTGACGGGCACGAAGGACTACATCTTCACGGGGGCGGGACGCTTACTTGGCGCTGGCGTGTTCACGAAGGACGGCACTGGCATGCTCACGCTGGACGGTCCGTCGCTCACAGGGCAGGAGGAGATCAGGGTGAAGGGAGGTACGCTCAAGCTCGGCGACAATCTGCCGGCGAACGGACTTGGCACCTTGGGAACGGAGGGGAAGGTGACGATCGAGAACGGTGGACAGATCGACCTCAACTACACAAGCGACACGTCGAATCTCGCGGTGCGCAATTCGCTGCTGGCCGACAGCCTCGTGCACGCGTCGGGTGAGGGTCCGGACGGCGAGGGCGCGATCGTGAACCGTGGCGGCAGCGCAACGTGGTACGGAGCGCTTGGAAGGGTGGAGCTTGACGGCGACACCACGTTCGGAGGCGTCTCGCGCATCGACTTCCGCAAGGGCCTTGCCGGAATGACCTACGCGGAGCGTCCGTTCCTGCATGGTCCGGCGTTCACCGTCACGTCGAAGGTCATTCCGGTTGGCGGCAACTACGGTCTCTTCTTCTCCGGCGCGGATGTCGAGGTGAGCAACATCGTGGTGGAGGCTGGCGCCGCGGTGGGCTGCGAGGGAGAGGTGGTTTTCAAGGTGCCGGGCGGAATCGAGCTCAAGGAAGGCGCGCATTTCGACACGTATGGCAACACCGTCTCGACGGGAGACTCGGGAGCGACGCTTAAGGTGGGCGAAGGCGTGACAGGCGCGTTGCGCAACAACACTGGAACGGCCACGTTCAACCTGGGCATTGAGGTAGCATCGGGCGGCGCTCTATCCATCAACAACAACACGCTGGTGCTTGCCGGCGGAATCAGCAACGACGGCGAGGTCGTGTTCTCCGGCGGCACGCAGAACATCACGGCGCCTCTTACGGGCGATGGCGTGTGGAGGCAGACCGCAGGCACGGTAAACATCAACACGGGCGACGTTCCCGAGGATTTCCTCTGGAACCTCGACGGCGGCGTCGTCAACTTCCGTGCGGGCGCGCAGCTGGGGCAGAAGACGCCCGTTGTTGTGCAGCAGCCCGGCAGCGACATCGGCTGGGGCAACTACGAGGAGGTCAATCCCACGATGGGCGCGCTCAAGGCGAGCGGAGGCAGCTTCGGAGTTTATGCGGCGCTCAGCCAGAACCTGCCGCGCATCGACCTTGAGGACGCTGGAAGCGTGCGCTTCTACACCGACAACCTCGAGACGCACACTCGCGTCTTCGCGGGTGACTGGCAGTGCAGCGAGTTCTTCGTGGGCGGATCTAGCAGAGGCGCGCACATGACGGCGTACGACGGCTTGCGCGTGAGAACGCAATACTTCCACGTTGGCAACCAGTCCTACAGCGCGCCGCGCGCGATATACAGCCTCGAGGGCGGCACGCTGGAGGTCGGAGCGCCTGGAATCAAGGGCATGCGCTCGCAGTACGCGCCGCTCGGAAGGATTGCGTTCTTCAACAACGGCACGCTGCGCCTGAACGACGGCTTCGTGGCCGAAAGGGGCTTCATCGGCGTGTTCGGGCGCGACTTCGAGGATAGACTCACGGTCGATGTGGGCGATGGCACGGCGTTCTATCGCTCGGCTCTCGGCGGCAAGGCGTCGGTGGAGCTGACAGGCACCGGCAGTTTCTTCACCACGCAGCCCTTCGCCAACTCCGACCTCGTGCAGGACTATGCGGAAGGGCACTGGAGCGTGGGCGCGACCACGAACGACCTTTCCGGCGCATCTGCGTTCGGCGCCGGTCTTTCCGTTGCCGACGGCGCGTTCGCGCGCGTGTGCATCCGCAACGACGAACTTTGCGAATGGGCGCACTACGGCACCACGGCATGGCAGTCGCTCTACACGAATGGATGCCAGGCCGCCTGGCGCATCGCCAACAACATGAATCATCTGCACTTGAAGCTTACCCAGGACGAGAAGGCGTACAGCAACCACAGCTTCGTGTACCGCGGGCAGTTCTACGTGGAGGAGGCAGGCATGTGGACGTTCGCTGGAACGTACGACGACCGCATTGCGCTGGTTGTGGACGTCAAAGAAGTGTTCGCAACGACTGCCTCGGGAGAGGTCAAGTACGGATCGTGCGAGCTCTCGCAGGGATGGCACGACTACTTCATCGTGACGGAGGACAATTCGGGCACGCAGGGTCCGACGGCGTGGACGAACATGGCGCTTGGCTGGACGAACGAAGTGGTGAGCTCGACGGCCGCCGCGAGCTACTCGAAGTTCGCGATCGGCGAGCCTGGGCTGCGCTTCCGCCTGGCGAATTCCGTGCAGTGGGAGAGAAAGTCCGTGGCGGGCGGCGACTGGCCCACCACGGAGGACTACGACACCATCACCGTCACCAACTCGCTGCGCCAGCTGGGGCAGTATTCGAAGTGGGGCCCTGGGCAGTCCGCCGCGAACCGCTTCTCCGGCAGCTTCTACGTCTCGGCCGAGCAGGCGGGCGAGTGGTACTTCTGGGGCACGTACGACGACCAGATCCGCTTCAAGGTTGACGGCGTCGATTCCGGCATGAACGGCCGCAAGGACGGTACGCAGTACGCGACGACGCGCTACAACCTAGCAGAGGGCTGGCACTCGTTCGAGATGCGCACTTACGACAACACGGGCAATTGGGGCCCGTGGGACGGCAGCTACGACTACGCACTTGGCGTGCAGATCACGCCCGAGGGCGGCAGCGCGGGCGAATGGCTTGCCTTCGACGAGCGCAACTTCCGCTTCACGCGCCTTGAACGCCAGGCGCGCGCGGGCATCGACGGCGAACTTTCGCTTGGAGAAGGCTCCACGCTCGCGAACGGCACCGGCGGATCGTCATGGTGCCCGATCTGGGGCACGCTATCCGGCACGGGTTTGCTAGAGGGCTACTTCCGCATGAAGGGGGCGACGTGGAGGATGACGAGCGACGGAAGGCGCGTGGACGCCGCGAAGTTCGTTGCGCGCGCAGGTGACGGAGTGGGTCCGCATCCCGAGACGCTTGCGGATCTTGGCGCGATCGAGGTGACGTTCAGCAGGCAGCCTGGACGCAAGGTGTACGACGTGTGCGACGCTCTTGGTCTCACGGAGGAGCGCGCGGCGGAAATACCCGTGCGCGCGGGCCTGGAAGGCGAGACCGGCAATGGAAAATGCAGGTTCTCTGCGGCCGTAAAGGACGGCAGGCTCGTTCTCGTCAACGAGCGTCCGCTCGGAGTGGTGCTGTACCTGCGCTGACGTTGGCCGGTGTGCTGAATTTCGTCTGTTTTTTCCTCGATTGGTTCTTGTACAGGAAGCGCAAATTGTGATAATATACAAGGCCATGGAGGATATGTGTTCATGATTCAACATGCATGTCTTGAGACATCCCGAAATTTGATAAAGACGGCCGCAGCTGCTTTCTGCATGGCATTTGCATGGTGTAATTTCGCTTTCGCGGAGGCAACAAACACCTTCTTCAAGGCAGTTATCGAGTAAAGAAAGGAAGGAAAATATGGAAAACCTATCATCCACTAGAAAGCTCGCCAACGGGGTGAAGATCCCGTGCATCGGATACGGCACGTGGCAGACGCCGGGAGGCGACGTGGCGCGCGACTCGGTGAAGAAGGCGCTGGAGCTTGGCTACAGGCATGTGGACACGGCGACGGTGTACGGCAACGAGGCGAGCGTGGGCGAGGGAATCCGCCTCTCGGGCGTGAAGCGCGAGGATGTGTTCCTCACCACGAAGCAGTGGACGAACGAGCGTGGATTCGAGAACACCATGGCGGCTGC
The DNA here is from genome assembly GCA_017459225.1 of Kiritimatiellia bacterium. GTDB lineage: Bacteria > Verrucomicrobiota > Kiritimatiellia > RFP12 > UBA1067 > RUG572. Next base: position 715 of record JAFUDL010000555.1, on the reverse strand, counting down.
GGAGAGGGCGCTGAAGACGCTCGGAGTGGACTACCTCGACCTCTATCTCGTCCACTGGCCGGCCGTGGAGAAGCTTTCGCCCGACTGGGCGGCGATCAACGCCGAGACGTGGCGCGGATTCGAGAAGCTGTACAAGGACGGCAAGGTGAGGGCGATAGGAGTCTCGAACTTCATGCCTGCGCAGCTTGCGGCGCTGAAGGAGTGCGCCGAGGTGCAGCCGATGGTGGACCAGGTGGAGTTCCATCCAGGGTACATCCAGAGGAACGTGCTGGACTACTGCCGCGAGAACGGGATAGTCGTGGAGGCGTGGAGTCCGCTCGGCAGCGGCCGTCTGCTGGCGGATCCGCTGGTGAACGAAATTGGCGCGGCGCACGGGAAGAGCGCCGCGCAGACGTGCGTGCGGTACGCGCTGCAGCACGGGATAGTGCCGCTTCCGAAGTCCGTCACGCCAGAGCGCATCGCCGCGAACGCGGACGTCTTCGACTTTGCGCTCACCGATGCCGAGATGGCCGCGCTCGACGCGATGCCCGAGACCGGCTACAGCGGCTACCATCCCGACGACGCGCCCGCTGGCTGAACTGCTTAAAGGAGGAGAAATGAGAAAAGGTATAATTCTTGCTGGCGGTGCGGGAACGCGCCTGCATCCGCTTACGCGCGTCGTCTCGAAGCAGCTTCTGCCTGTCTATGACAAGCCGATGGTGTTCTATCCGCTCTC
>JAFUDL010000554.1 GCA_017459225.1 Kiritimatiellia bacterium | reverse complement strand
CGCCTGACGCCGTGTCGGCCGCGTATTTCGCGCCTGAGAACCAGATTCTCTTCCGCATGCGCAATCCCGATGGTTCCTACCGCGAGTTCCAGCGCAACTTCGACAAGCCGAACGCGCTCTGGAGCGTGATGGGATGGCGGGGGACGATCAAGGGTGACAAGGTGCGCATCACCTCCGGACCCAAGCTCGAAGGAGGTCCTGCGAAATACGTGTTCGACATGGGCAGGCTCGTCTCGTTCGAGCAGGGCGAGAACAAACGTGCGTACGCATACGACTCGCCGCGGCTGCCTACTGACGGCGGCGTGCCGTATGTGTTCGGCGACGAGGCGCAGCAGCAGAAGAACGCAGACAGGGACAAGAAGTCCGCCACGGACGGGAAGAAGTCCAAGAAGGCGCAGCCGAAGGGATTGTCCCGGGAAGTGTTGAAGGAGTTCGCGAAGAAGTGGAAGTCAAGCGGACGACTTTGCGTGCCATTCCCCAACCCGAACATAAACGGATTCTTCTTCGCGTCGCTTGCGATTCTTGCCACGTTCCTCTTCTTCTTCAGGAACAAGTGGGTGAAGATCGCGGGAGGAGCGTTCTTCTTCCTCGCGTGCGGCGCAATGGTGATGGCGGCCTCGCGCGGGGCGTTCCTTGCGTTTGCGTGCGGTCTTGCGCCGATGATGTGGCTGAACAGGAAAGTGCTCTTGAAGTCGCGTGCGGCTTGGGCGCTTGCCGGGCTTGTGCTGCTGGCGGCGGTGGGGTGGTTCGCCACTCATGAGTCACGTTTGATCACGCGAGGTTTCTCCAAGCAGTCCAGATGGTCGAACGATCTGCGTCTCGAGATGTGGGGCACCGCGCCGCAGATGATCGCCGAGGCGCCGAACGGATGGGGCACGATGCATGTGGGGCGTGCGTATATGGACTGGTACCAGGGGCTCGACGAGATATCGCTGCCTGGTTCTCTCATGAACGAGCACCTTACGCGCCTTGTGGGCTACAGCCGCGTGGGACGTTTTACGTATGTGTTCGCCTGGCTGGCGTGTCTGCTCTTGACGGGGTGGTCCGCCATGCGCACGAAGCGGGCGTCCGCTTTTGGCATGGGAATAGCGCTTGCCGTTGCGGGATGGTTCAATCCGGTGTACGAGAACGCGCTCGTATTGGTGGTGCCTGCGGTTGCGGGAGCGTGCTGGCTATTCGAGAAGCCGTGGCGTACGTGGCACCCCGCAAGATGGCTTGGCGCGGCGATGGGGGCTGCCGTGCTTCTCGCCGTGGTCCTTGTGGCGGGCATATCCATCGCTGGCTCCACGAAAAAGCCGGCGCGTGGGTATCCGATCACGGTGGCCGACGGGCGCGTCTACGTGAAGGGCATGAACCCGCAGACGTGGATTGTTGACGACGGGAAGGCTCTTGGCGGCGTTCTCGCGTGCAAGGACATACGCGGCTACTATGCCTATGACAAAACGGCGCCGGCTGTGGGATACGTGAGGCGCGTGGAGGATCTGCCTGCGGGCAAGGTGCACCGCCTGGTCCTCGCGGGCGAAACGGGGTCTGCCTGGCTCGAGAAGGTGTTCGGCAACGTCGTGAACGAAGTCGCGATTCGTGTGACGAAAGGCGGCAAGGAGTATTTGGACGAAACGAAGTTCGTCGAGGAGCTGCGGCGCGCGCTGCCCGACGAGGTGGTGTTCATCACGCCGAACTTTGTGCCTTCCGCCGTTCCGGAGGGACTCTCCGTTGTCAGCAAGACGAGCATTGTCATAGGTGAATTCACCGCCCGATATGAGCCTGAGTACGCTACCCCCCCGCCGTGGGTGAAGATCGTTCCCGCGATGGAGCTCTACATCAACGGATGGATGCAGTATGCGCTCGGAGTGAAGTGAGGCGGTACGGAGAGTCAGGAAGTTTCAAATCAACCGAAAGGAGCCGAAATGAAGAAAATGATGATGACGTTGGGGGCGCTCGCCATGTGCGCCCTAGCCGCGTACGCCGCGAGCCCCACGGCCACGCTTGTCAAGACGCGCCGCAAGGCGAGTCAGGACGTAGTGCCTGGCGTATGGCACGCTGGCTTCAGCAAATGCAAGGCTTATGCCGTTGCAAACCGGGTGCCGCTGATTGCCGTGTGGTCAAACGGCGATGCGTGCGGACACTGCTGGATGTTCGAGGAGGCGGTGAACCACTCGTACTTCAGGAACTGGATGAAGAATAGCGGAATTGTGTTCTACTTCATCCACTCTGGCGATGGCGGCGATGGCGCGGTGGCCAGCAGCGTGTTCCACTGGTGCCGCAAGAACAAGAACACGGCATATCCATTCGTGCGCATCTACTGGCCAGCCGGCAAGGTGGACATCGCCACGGTTGGCGACACGGTTGACGGCGGCAAGTCCAAGGAGGCCGGCGCGAAGAAGGCGGTGGCCTACTTCAAGGCGAAGCTCAAGAACTTCAAGCCCGGTCCAGAATTCGAAGGCGACTACAACATCGAGTTCAACGGCAACGGCGCCACTAATGAGACTGCCATGGCAGATGCGTCCATTGCGACGAAGGGCGGCGTGAACGTGAAGCTGCCCCTGAACGCCTACCTGCTGCCCGACTACTCGTTCGCCGGCTGGGCGAAGTCCGAGACGGGCGCAGTGGCCTATGCGAACGGTGCCACCGTGCGCAATGTGACCACTGTGTCGAACAGCACCGTGACGCTCTACGCAAAATGGACCCACATAACATACCGCACATACTATGTGGGCCTTTCCTCGACGATCGACATGGGTCTAAAGGGCTGGACTTGTGCGACCAAGGTGCCGGGACTCACATGGAATTCAAAGACCGGCAAGTGGACCGGCAAGCCCACAAAGGCGGGCACCTACACCGTCACGCTCAAGAAGAGCAAGTCTTCCGTCAAGCGCAAGATCGTGATCGTGAAGGACTCCATCGTTTGGGGCGATGACTCCGTTCTTGACAAGGTCGGCAAGGCCGGCGAGACGATGATAGTGAAGCTCGAACCCACATCTTTGGCCGGCGACCTTCAGGAAGGTTCCGTTGAAGTGACAGGGCTGCCCGAAGGCTTCGTGTACGAAGACGGCGTGATAGCGGGATCCACAACGATGGTGGGCACGTTCAAGGTCAATGTGACCGCAACTTCCGCCGCCGGGCAGAAGCTCTCGCGCGTCTACAACCTCAAGGTCGAGGTGCCCGAGTTCTGCATCGGCACATTCTATGGTTTCGTGGGCACCAAGACGGCGGACGATCCGCTCTCCTTCGACGAGAATGGCCGCGGCTCGTTCACACTCTCCGCCCCGGAGAGCGCCAATCTCTCCGCCAAGGTCATAACCGCGAAGGGCACCTACTCCTTCACCGCAGTCGGCTGGAAGGCCAACGATGATGGTTCGTACACCGCCACGCTCAAGTCGGCGAAGAAGACGGACACTCTGGAGATCAAACTGACCCAGGATCTGTGCTCCGAAGAGGGGCTCAGCTGCATCGGCACATTCGCCCCCGCTTATCTGACCGATAACGACACTCCCTACGAAGTGTGGGCGCAGCTCAAACCCGTCAAGGTTACGCTCGACGCCGAGCAGATCAGCAAGCTCAAAGGCACCTGGTACCTCAAGGCGTATTCCGGACCCGGCGGATGGACGCTTGGATACGGCACTTCGAAGTCGTACAACGCCAAGCTCGTCGTCGCTGAAGACGCCAATGGCAATCTTACGGCCAAACTTGCCGGAAAGATCGGTTCGTACACGGTTAGCCAGACTGCGGCGGTGATAGCGCTTTCCGAAGACCTCGCCAGCAATCGCGCACGGGTCGACTTCGCCATCCCTGTCACTGTCTCCAAGACCAAGAAGACACTCGACATCTGGCTGAACTTGTGGTTCGACAAGTCGAATTCACACTATAGCCAGCGCGGCGAGGGCATCGGTGGCGCGGCGCTCAAGGCATTCAATTGATCGCCCCTATGGCTGAATCTTCGAAAGCAGTCGATGGTCTTTGAAGACCCTCGACTGTTTTCGAAAGCCAGCCCAATCAATATGCATTTCAATTTTCGCATTTGCATATTTGCCATTTGAGTAATAAAAACTCGGATTTTGTTGCATATGAGTGACGGAATGAAAAATCCAAAAAAATGTTGTCATTCAGTCATCATCTGCGCATACATTAGATAAAGTGTCCCTATAGGAAAACAAGAATGAAAAGAGCGAACATAGTTAAATTGGCCGTGGTGGTCGTGCTGGTTCTCGGCGCGGCTCTTGCCGCCTATATTACGATGACGCCCGAGAAGAAGCCTGCGGTGACCGATAAGAAGGCGCAGGTGGCCGAGCGTCAGCGCACGCATTCGCGCAAGGGCAGAAAGTCCTCCGAGGTCGAGGTTGCGCAGAGCGAGACTGCTGAGCAGATCGAGGAGCAGAAGCGCGTCGAGCCCAAGTTTGAATTTGACGCAGAGGAGGAGGCGAAGCTCACTGCCGAGCAGAAGAAGCTTCTGGCTGAACTGCGCGCGGCAGCTGACGAGGAGAATCTAAAGAAAGTCCGTGACATTGTGGCCAAGATTCAGGCTCTTGGGCTTGACAAGGTTCCGGACTTCATGCAGCGTGAGGCGATTGATGCGCTGGGTTGGTTTGATTCTAAGACGATTCCCGAGCTCTTCGGCTTTCTCGGAAGCCCGATCGATGAAGTGGTGGAGGCTGCTAGCGATGAGTTGCTTTCCGCGCTTGACGACATTTCCCTCAGCGACCGCGAGATCTCTGACATCCTGATCAACCTTGCGAAGGTGGTGACGGACGAAGATACACTTGACGACATCTTTATGTCGTTTGACGATCTGCGTCCTTCCGTGTTCGTGAAGACGGCCAAGGCCATCTGGTCTACCGGCACTGACGTTGCGAAGAAGCTGTTGCCCGAGGCGATCGAGGACTTCACCGACATTGATTCCGTCACAAGTGCCAAGCAGCTTGACGACTGGCTCAAGGCCAATCCAGATGACGAGGATGCCGAAGAGCTCTATGGCGGCGACAAAGACGACGATGACGACGAAGACTAAGCGTTTTGTCGCATCAGTATACCGCTAACTACTAGGCATTAGGCACTACGCACTAGGCACTATTTTATGCCTGTAACATTCCTGTAATAACTCTTCCCCCTACATATGCTTTAATATCTCCGCCCGCAGGGCCAGACGCCATGGTGGTGTCTAGGCGACCGCGGGCGGAAAGGTTTGAAGCATATGGCTGAAGTCAAGGTGGACGAGACTGCGCAGTCTGAAGGAACAACGCAGGCGGGCGAACGGAACAGGCGGCGCGGTGCATGGGGCGAAGGTGTGGCGGCGCGTTATCTCAGGACGCGCGGCTGGCGGATCGTGGCGCGCAATGTGCGCCCGTGCAGGAGCGACCGCCGATGCGAGATCGACATCATAGCGCGCACGCCCGAAGGCGGCGTTGTGTTTGTGGAGGTGAAGACGCATTTGCGCCGCAGCACTTGGGCGGGGCGCCTCACGCGGATAGACGCGCGCAAGAAGCGCAATCTGCTCAGGGCATGCGCCAACTGGGTGATGCGGCACAAGTGGCATGGCAACTTCCGCTTCGACGTGGTGCAGGTTTACGGCGCCGAGAACAGTCCTTCGGCGCCAGAGATCGACCACGTCGAGAACGTGCGCATGTTCCCGCCCAAATGGCGCTTCTGGTGATCGTGCTATGCAAGTGCGTCATGATTTTTGGCGCTGGCGCGCGACCACCGAAGCCGTGCTTGACGGCAATCGCTGACGCGATCCATCGCGTCGAGACGGCGCATGACCTCGAGGCTGTCGCCTCGGCCAGCGCCGCCTCGCCGCGATGCGCCTTCGGCTTGCCGTCCCGCACGGACGCGGAAGCGGCCTTCGGCCGACACAGAAGGGCGCAGAATCGTAGTTGTCTACAGAACTTGTGTTTAAGAGGATATGCTTTTCACATGAACTCCATTCTCATTTACGAAGAAGAGACTTACGCCATCCGCGGTGCCATATTCGAAGTCTACAAGGAGATGAAGAACGGCTATCGCGAAGAAGTGTATCAGCAGTGTCTCGAACTGGAACTATCGGCAAGGGGCATACCATTCCAGTCAAAGCCTGAACTACATGTCATCTACAAGGGCACGCCTATTGAGAAGACATACATCCCCGACCTTGTGTGCTACGGAAAGATAATCGTAGAGCTGAAGACCGTAACCACTCTCGCCGACGAGCATCGAGCGCAACTGCTAAACTATCTACGGCTTACGAAGATGCGTCTCGGCCTGTTGGTGAATTTTGCGTCATATCCCAAGGTGGTAATCGAACGCTGGGTTCTCGGCCCGAATAACCGCGACAATCTAGAATACCTCGCGAAGCCCCAGTAGGTCAGCAATTCCGTGCAATTCCGTGTCCCGCAAAGCGGGCTTCCGCATCCGGACGCAGGGCGAAACCCGCAGGGTTGCGGCATGGCGCGGCACGGGCGGCGAGGCGAAGCCTCAGGCCGGCACGTGCTGCGCCGGCCGCAAATCGCCGCTGGCGATTCGCCATGCGTCCGGCTTCAGTGGTCGCGCGTAAGCGCCCCGCAGCGCGGGGTGCGATTTTAATTCGTTGAAATTCTTAGCCATTTCACGCCGCACTCCTTAGCCGTGCGATGATGGCGCATACGCACGCCGCATTGTGGTGGCGCCAGTGCATTCCCGCCTGCTTG
>JAFUDL010000553.1 GCA_017459225.1 Kiritimatiellia bacterium | reverse complement strand
GTCACGGCCACCGTTCAGCAGAGCAAGCGAATGCTTCGTCTCGCCCACGAGAATCGCCTTCGGCGGAAGCGGCGCCGCGTCGGTTGCCACGGGCAGCTTCACGCCCGCCACCTTCTCGAGAAAGCCCTGCAGCTCCTCTGCCGCGTACTTTTCAACGGGACTTGCCTTCTCAGGCACCACGATTGTATATGCCGGCGCTTTCCCGCGCACGGCGATCTCAAGCGGCGAGGCGCCGAACGCCGCACCCGCGGCCATGGCCGCCACCATCAAAACGGTTTTGCTGTTTGTCTTTTTCATCGGCAAACATTATACCAAAAATCGGCATTCTTGTGCCAATCCGCAGCGAGGCCAGGCAAATGCGACCGCACGCCATTGCGAAAGGCGCGGGGGGCATAATTCAGCGCATGAACAACTGTACATTGCCCATTTATCTACTCCGCAAGATCGAAGAGGCGGGTGTCGGGGGCAGCGAATACGCACGTGAAGCTGTCGGAGTTCTCCACGACCACCTTGTCTTCGAGAAGATCGGTTATCTTCGCGTACTTGCGCGGCAGGGAAAGCTTTATCTCGCCGCCTTCCTTCGTGTGGACCGCGAGGAAGCGGTCGTTCGCGAAGACGACGCACGGCTTCGACGCCCACACATGCGCGCCGGAGGCCGCAATGACCTCGCGCAGCTTCGCAGGCGTGTAGAGCTTGTAGTCGCGCGCATAGACGCTCGTCCAGCCGCCCGCCATCTTCGTTGTGCTGACGCCCTTCGTTCCGTACGGCACACCCGCACACTCCTTCACGCGCCTGACATCGAGGTTCCTGCCATCGGAGATTCCTGGCGCATAGCACCACACAACCGTGCGCCCCTCACGGAGGATCTTCTCGTCGATCAGCGACTTCTTTTCGGGCGTGATGTTGATTGCGGCGGGATACACCACCACCTTCGTCTTCGAGATGTCGCGCGTCTGCAGGTCGGAGAGCGTGCACACGTCGAACGGAACGCCCGTCTTCGAAAGCGCGTTACGGAAGTACTCGCCGAAAGCACGTTCCTTGTGGTCCTTCTCGTTGAGGTAGTAGATGCTCTCGGGATCGGAAACGAGCAGCACCTCGTCGGCTGGATGCGGCAGGGCCACGCCATAGCGGCGTGTTATTGCGGCGAGCTTCGCGATGCGCCTGCGCAGCGCAGGATCGTCGTAGAATCCGTTCTTGCCTCCCCACATGTCGAACCAGTAGTACGAGCAGCCGTTGGCCGTGGCGAACGCCGCCTCGCGCGTGTTGCCCGCGAGGTCCTCCTCGAACGTCTTCCACGTGCCGGGTTTCCAGAAGCCCTGAGTGTGCGGGCCGAAGTCGATCTCGTGCAGGAGGCGCTTGCCGTGGTGACGCGCCGTGGAGTGGACGATCTGGCTGCCCGAGCCGCCGCCCATCCGGCGGTCGGAGTAGTTGGCAGGTGCGCAAAAGAAGTCGATGTCGGACGAGGCGTAGACGCGCTCGTAGTCGAGATGGCCGAAAGACGTCTGGTTCCCAGTGCTCATGTAGTAGTAGCCGTAGAACATGCCGATTTCCTTGGTCTTCGGGATGGCCTTGCGCGCGGCGGAGGCGTAGGTGAGAATGGCGTCCGTTATAACCGAGTTGTGGAAGCGCCAGTAGTCGATCTTGTGCCGCTCCTTGGCAGGGTCATAGACGAGATTCTCGAACGCTGCCGTCCTGATCTTCGAAAGGTCCGGCACGGTTGGCCCGTAGTTGAGCTTGCGCGCCCTGCACCACCTGACCCATGCGGCGTTCTTTGCGCCGCTCGTGCGTCCCTTGTCCCACTCGTACCATTCTGTCGTGCATCCGCCGGCGAGAATGTAGGCGCATATGCATGCGCCCCACTTCTTCTCGGCGTACGCGATGAAGTCCAGCATCCACTCCTTCGTCATCGTGATCCACTTCTGGCTGCACGCGGCGTGCGTGATGTCGGAGAATGAATCAACCGACAGCTTGCGTATCGCCCAGTAGGGCGTGTTGAGGTCGATCTCGCAGATGAACTGCGCGTTCGGACTCGCCTTCAGCAGGTCTTCGAACTGCGCGTCGAGCGCGGACCAGTCGTATTGCTTCGGCCCCTTCCAGATGGGCGGATAATCGCAGTAGGTGCTGCACAAGGAGTTTAGCGTGTTCGCCGCGAAGACGATGCGCAGCGGAATCCCCATGTCGGCGAAGTCCTTCGTGCGCTCGAGCTGCGGACGGAAGCTCCTGTAGCCGATGTACTGCGACCGCGTCCCGTCGTCCCGCCGCATGTCGGCGGCCAACGACGGTGAAAATACCGCCGCGCACACAGCCGCAAAAGCCGTAAATGTCTTGATCTGTTTTGCGTTCACTCTACATTCCTTTCGTTCCAGGGTCGGCTAGTCCCCGAAGACACGGTCGGTGCCACGCACGAGGAACGGATGGTCGAGTCCGTCCGCGAGGTATTCGCGCACGGATATGAAGAGCGGCTCCATCAGCTCGTCGAACGTGTAGGTGCGCGTGGGCTTGACCTTCGGCGGCTTGATCGGACGGTCGAATGACACGGAACATTCAAGCGTGAGCGTGAGCGCGCCGGAGGCGAGCGCCAGCACGGTGTTGAGGTTGATCGTGCTGGTCGGCGTGCGGTTTGCGCCGATCTTGCCTGCCCTGAGCCCCGCCGCGTGGATCGCCGCGTTGATGCGGTCTGAGATCGCGTTCACCCGCTCGACCTTGGCGGGAAGGTCCACCGCGCTCGGGGTGATGGCGCTCGGCGCGTGTTCGTAGGAGTGTCCGTTCAGCACGGCGTCAACGCGCCAGCGCGCGACGAGGTTCAGGATGCCGCGCGCCTCCGCCGTGCGGATGTCGCCCGGCGTGGCGTCGTGCATGATGTTGTAGCCGTCGGCGTTGGGGTATCCGCCGGGATACGACACCTTGTCGAGCGGAAGCGGGAACCACGACTTGCTCCCGCGCCACCCGACGAGCGATCCGTCCTTCCACGTGCCCTGCGACGCGGCGCGGAAGTCGTGCCACGCGACGCCGCGCAGATGGTCGGGCGAGATGGCGCGTCCGTCCATGTTCGCGCAGGGCACGATGATGAAGCGGTACTTCGCGATGAGGTCGGTGAGCCCGCGGTGCGTCTTGCCGCGAAAGTCCCTGCCGGTCTCCAGCTCCTGGATGAGGTTCATCGTTCCGGCCACGCATTCGGGCTCCGCGCCGTGGACACCCGCGAGGAGAAGGAACGTCTGTTTTGTAGGAGGGGGATTCCCCATGTAGTTCTTCCACGTGGTGGAGGACGCGCCGGCGGACCAGTTCGTCTGCGGCGGCGCGTCGGGGAAGTCGCCGTAGAAAAGCGCGTACACGGGATAGCCCAGCGGCGTGTGCGCGATGATTTCCTTGCGCGAGCATTTCGTCGCCCGCTCGCAGATGTCGATGATCTCCTGCGGACGCACCTTCCAGAAGTCGGGGCGCGGCTCGAGTCCGGACAGTTCAATCGGCTTGAATCGCGTCGGCCTGATATCCGCACCTGTCTTGGCGAGGAGCGGCAGCGCCGCGCCAACCGCCATGCTGGCCATGAATTCTCTTCTGTTCATCGTTTACCGCCTTTCATTTCCCATGTAGACAACTCCCTTGTCGTGTTGACGATTGCGAACTTGGAGTCCGATCCAAGTATCAAATGGTCGAGAAGCGAGACGCCGAGCAGATTGCCCGCCTCGCGAAGTTTCGCCGTCATGGCGATGTCCGCCATGCTCGGCGTCAGGTCACCAGACGGATGATTGTGCGCGACGACGATTGAACGCGCGCCCGCCTTGAGCGCTTCGCGGAACACCTCGCCGGGATCAACCGCCGCCGTACCAGTCTGAGCGCCAAGTGAAACAAGCACCGGCGCCGAGAGCGCACGACCGGCATCGTCGAGCGGCAACATGAAGAAACCTTCGCACGCACCCGCGATCGGAACCGCTGCGTGAAAAAGTCGCGCCGCATCCTCCGCCGTCGCAACCTGTTCGCCTACGCATCGTGCAAGAGCGTCCGCCGCCGTCACCTGCATAGCCAGCGATTTTGGCATCTGCCACATACCCACATTGCCCCTGCACGGAATCGGCTGGTCGAAACACACAACTTCGGTCAAATCCCACCAATACTCATATCCCTCGTCCCACGGTAGGGTCACGCGTCCCGCGTGACCGCCACGCGCCACATTGTCCCCTTCCAACCGCAAATCATTTCTCCCCCGCACCTCGTAATCGCACGCCCCCACGATCTTCCCCGGCCACTCCTTCACGTCGCCCCAAGCGGGAATGCGCTCAAACTCCTCCTCCGGCAACGCATGCACCGCCCACTGCAAGAAATAGCCAAACTCCTTCTTGCAAAACGACTTCGAGCAACCGACCGCACACCTCCCCTTCGCGGGCACGGGCATCGCGCTGCGGTTCTCAACACGCTTGATTCCAAGCATGATGAGAACTGCATACGTCCCGGTGCATGTAAAGGCGGAGGTGATCATTTTGCAGTTGTCACATGGCGTTGTCATCGAAACGACAGCTTCAGCATATCGGCCACCCCCGCATGAAGAAGTGCCCGTATCGTAACTGCGGCAAAACTGGCGGATTGTCCCCTGGTAAGGACAATCGGATGTTCTCGCGGAATTTTGAGCTCGTCAAGCACCTCGTCAAGCATATCATCAATCGTCCCTTCCGTGAGAGCCTCACGTGGAATAGGAACTCCGAATCCCGTGTGCATGAAGCAATTGCCGACTGGCACGAAGCCGCCCGTTATCACACCATCCAGCAAAAGGGGGAACTTGCTCATATTCCGCTCGAAGAGGAAAAACTTCTCATCCGTCAGCATGTCGCGGCATTTCATTCCGCATCCAGGCACCAGTTCGTCAATCCTCGCCCACGAGTAGCGCAAGTGGCTCAGCCTCTTCATCGAGGCGTCGTAATCGGGGTTCTTGCCGGGTTTGGTTTCCCTGATCGCCCGGTCAACTGGAACAAAGCCGCAGGAATCGTCGTACATGCAGGCGAAGTCGGCGATGGCGAAACCCTCGTTTTCGGAGAACGCTGTCCGTCTCTGCCAGTTAAGTCCGATACGCGCGGCGGCGGCGACATATTGACTCCGGGGCACAATCGGCTGCACGCAGTCCGTCATGAACTTGTCGAGCTGGCGACGCGCGTTGCGGTATTCCTGTACCTTCGCCTCGCGCTGGGCCTTGCTCTTGCACCATGAGAAATCCGTCGTGTCCGAAGCATCGGAACGATTCTCCTCGCTCTGCAGGAAGTTAAGACGGGCGATGGCCGCCTTGGCCGCCCGGCGGAACTTGTTCGTCTTGAACGGTCCAACGCCACGCTCATGACATTCGAGCATATACTGCCATGCTTCAAGGCAGTCGGCGTTCTCGGCGAGCTCCCTGATGATCCGCGCCCCCTCGGCGATCTGCTTTGAAGACGCCGCTTCGCCGTCAATCAGACGATGCGCGTACTCAAGTTGTTCCTTGGTTTTTGCGTCTTGCATAGATTTTTCCTTTTCAATTTACAAAGATCTTGTGCCCGCGCGCCTCGTAATCGCACGCCCCCACGGTCTTCCCCGGCCACTCCTTCACGTCGCCCCATGCGGGAATGCGCTCAAACTCCTCCTCCGGCAGCGCATGCGCCGCCCACTGCATGAAGTTGCCGTACTCCTCCTTGCAAAACGACTTCGAACAACCGACCGCACACCTCCCCTTCGCGGGCACGGGCATTGCGCTGCGGTTCTCCACGCGCTTGATTCCAAGCATGATGATAACTGCATACGGCCCGGTGCATGTGAAGGCGGAGGTGATCATTTCAAGATACACTCCTTTATGTCGTATTGAATGGTATGCGTTGGTCCGTCAATCTCGACATACCAATCATCTATAGCAGACTCGTCAAGATGATATGTTTCTTTTTTCTCCGCTATTTGCGCTTCAATCCACGAAACAGCGTCATCATTATTGGCGAACGCCTCTACGTCAACTTCATTTGCATGGGCAGCCATCAGCTCGCTGATTGTCACAACACATACGGTTTTCATATGTCAACCTAGCCTATCTTTGTTTAGCCTTTAGCCAGTTTACGATATGTGAGCAAATCCTCCGCCGTGATATCATCAGACCGAACCAGTTCATAATGCCGTTCTTCTGCAACCTTTATGATTCCACCATCAGCAACCAGTTCAAACATGGCTATCTTAGCTGCCGTAACAAACTGAACTGATATTGGCCGACATATCAAGTCGGGCAGTTTTTGCTCGCACCAGGCAATATCCTGCGCCGTCTGAACAACACCGTGTTGGTCCCTTCCTCCTTTTGCCTGCACAGGAACAACGAACTGACGCCCATGTTTGTCAACCGCGACATAAACTTCGTCGATTTCAATCTGGCCAATTCCTGGAACCTTCGTTCGTAAATGATTCTGCAAAGAATATGCTGTAGCCCCAAGAAAAATGTCTATCAATCGGTTGTACCTTACTTTGGCCAGAAGTGCTTGCTCGTCACCAAGCGCATACTTGCCAATTATCTCAGGCGTAGCATCGGGTATTTTAATGGAGAGAAGATTTGGGTTAGGTACAATCCGATTAAACGGAACCAACCTGAATACATATTTCGCGTCGCCAGCGCCTTCAATTATCCATTCAAACCCTTGAGGCTGAGTCTTGATAATGTCAGGCGGCAATGCTTTACGATACCGATACGCATACACGACATCGCCAAGATTCTTTGGTAATGACACCTTTAGTTTCTTCGCAACCGCTACAATCTCATCACGATGGAACGGTATCTTCTTGACGCCAGGTTTATACCCAGCAGAAAAAATGTGCGAGACAATCGCAGCATACGAGCTAACATTTCCTGTATTACTTGCCATCTTTTTTCCTCTTTCGTTGAGCAATCACATTGCGAGAAACACCAAAGTAATCTGCGGCCGAGCGCATGTCAAAACCAAGCAACGATTGGTCTCCCGTCTTTATTACACATACTGGCTTGCAAGGGCGCACTCCAAGTGCAGACATTATCGCCCCCCCGACCGCACGTGCCAATCGAGGTGGGACGCTATTGCCAATCTCGCGGAATCCATGCCATTTTGTCTTGTTAAAACGAAACCAATCCGGATAGGAATGAATGCGCGCCGCTTCTCGAACTGTAATTACTCGCGGGAGTTCAGGGTGAATTGGACGCGGAGATGTAAAACCTCCTCGCGCACTGTCCGTCCCCGCTCGAAGCGTGTTAGATTGACCACCCCAAGCCAGCTTAAAAAACCGGCTATGCGGCTCTGTCTCTCCTTGTCGAGCAGTCAAGAATCGCTCTTGGCTGACAGCGCCGTGTATTGTTCGCATACTCGAGGTCAATTGATTCAGATCAAACTCACGCTCATACCCGAAATTCGTTTCATCAGGAATCAGCCCTCGTAATTGCCGCGCATACCCTCTTTCCGTCCGCCATTTAACCGCTACGGAATCATCCGCCAAAAGAGATTCGTATTGATCGGCATCTGGAATATCTGATATGGCGTCTTGAACTGTTATTCGTGCACTGCTCGGCTTTGGATACTCAGGCAATTCTTGATCTTCTCGTGCCGCAATCAAGAACAACCGCTCACGATTCTGCGGAACGCCGTAGTCCGCAGCATTCAAAACACGATACGGAAGCAGCACCTTGTAGCGAATCGCTCTCAATTCAGCTATTAACTCTTCAAGAAATTGTGCATGCCGCCCAATCGTCAACCCTTTTACATTCTCCAATACGCAATACTTTGGCCGAATATCCCTTACAATACGGAGGTAATGACTTATCAGCTGATTTCGCGGATCTTCAAGTGCTCTTTTCCCTATCATCGAAAAACCCTGACAGGGAGCTCCGCCAAAAACAACATCAACATCGCGGTCACCGATATTCGCCAATCTACGAATATCCGCTCCATCGACATTCTTGATGTCGGCACATATTGTCTTTGAATAGGGGAAATTGTATTCATGAACTGCCGCATGTATTGGATCAATCTCGACTGCCGCAACAATATCAAATCCTGCTTGCTCAAAACCCAAAGACAACCCACCACATCCAGCGAAAAGGTCTATGCCTATTGGTCTGTGGACATTAGCGAGACTCAATGGAGGATTGTCAGGAATTAACATTTGCGGGAGAAATGTCATCTGCACCGCAGCCTCACAGACGCGGAGGCGGTTGCGCGGGACTTTGGAGAGGTCGGAGGGAAGGTAATGCTCGAGTGGAGCGAATTCGCCGTCGGCCTTGAACTGCTCGATGGCCTTCTTCACCTTCGCCGAACGCCCGCCGAAGTCCGCCGTGCGCGCGATCACGAACGGGTCGTCTAGGCGAGGGCCGTAGTCGAGATACTTCGCACTGAAGACATAGTAGCGCGAGCCGTGCGGCGCGCCCGGTGGTCGCGCCCTACCATTCTTTGCGCTCTTTGCGTTCTTTGCGGCTAAAACATTCCCGTCGGGATAACCATATTCGCTGATCAGCTCCTCACGGGTCTTGATGCCGATGAATTCCGCCTCAAACACATGCCGCGTACCCTTTACATCCGCGTAGAGCCAAAGTTCCTTGATGGACGCGAACGACTTTTCATCGAACTCGTCCCCGTCCTTCACGGGGTAGTTGTAGATGCCATGGCGCTTGATCCAGGCGAGTTGCTTCGCCTTGTACGTGCCGACAAGGACGGCGGAGGCGGTCGCGCAAGTGCGCGACCCTCCCGCAGGCGGCTGCGCGCTCGGCGAGCGCGCCCTACCAGGTGTGACCTTACGCGGTTTTCTCTGCAAAAGTGTCTGTGCCATTCTGATTCCATCCTGTGATATTCCAAGTGCTCGGTTACACACGGCATTTGACTCCACGTTCCTCGCAGAGCATGTCGTATAGATAGATCGGGTCCTCTCGATAGAGCCCCGTCAACGTGTCTTCCATGATAGAGGGTTATCATTTCAGCATTCCCCCATTGTTACGGCAAACCTTGGCAAGATCGTCAACGAGAGATTCCATTGGGAGACAACTCAAAGGTTCATGGTAGTCGTCAAGATAGGCGAGCCCTTTATATTTCTTCAAATACGCGTATGCATCACTTGACGAGAGGGAGTAAGCGCGTCCGAACTCCCCAATGCTCATGACTATGCTCTCGATTTTCCCAAGAAGAGGCGACATGCCGACGACAGGTGTCCATTGCAGAAAATGACATTGTACCGCCGCTTCGCAGACGCGGAGGCGGTTGCGCGGGACTATGGCGAGATCGGAGGGAAGGTAATGCTCAAGTGGCGCGAATTCGCCATCGGCCTTGAACTGCTCGATGGCTTTCTTCACCTTCGCCGAGCGTCCGCCGAAATCCGCCGTGCGCGCGATCACGAAGGGGTTGTCGAGGCGAGGGCCGTAGTCGAGATGTTTCGCTTTGAAGACATAGTAGCGCGAGCCGTGCGGCGTGCGCGGCGCGCCCGCCCTACCATTCTTTGCGCTCTTTGCGTTCTTTGCGGCTAAAACATTCCCGTTAGGATAACCATATTCGCTGATCAACTCCTCACGGGTCTTGATGCCGATGAATTCCGCCTCAAACACGTGCCGCGTACCCTTTACATCCGCGTAGAGCCAAAGCTCCTTGATGGACGCGAACGACTTTTCATCGAACTCGTCCCCGTCCTTCACGGGATAGTTGTAGATACCGTGCCGCTTGATCCAGGCAAGCTGCTTAGCCTTGTACGTGCCGACAAGGACGGCAGAAGCGGTCGAGCAAGTGCACGACCCTCCCGCTGGTGGCGGCGCGCTCGGCGAGCGCGCCCTACCAGGTGTGACCTTATGCGGTTTTCTCTTCAAAAGTTTCTGTGCCATAAATCGTTCATTCTCACTTTCAAATGCCACCGCATATTATATCAAAAATACGCACCCTTGCTCCACTGCGGAAGACGTCGAACAAAAGTTCACACTTCATTCGTTCTACGTTCGTTGCAACGGCGCGAGGCTACTTCCTATCAGAAAATACCGCTCTGGGGCTGGATGGCCGTGGTGAACGGACGCAAGGGCGCGTCCTTGCCGATGGCGATCATTCCGCCAACGGGCCCTTCACGGTTGAAAAGAACCGTGACCTCGACGGTTCCGCCTGAGGAGGCGGGCAACGTGACGATCACGCCGTCCATGCCGTCCTTGACGACCTTCCGCGTCTGCGGGGCGGACGAAACGGACGTATCCGCTGCCGTAAGGACATGCAGGAACCGGTCGTTCTGACGCGGCGCGCCGGGTGCAACCTCAAGCCGCCACGCGCCGTAGTAGGGGCCGCGTCCCGTGCGCTTCGACTGCTGCGCGGCGGACGCGAGAAACGCCTCGTCCGGTTCCCAGTTCCTGCCGTTCGACCAGAACTCCTTGCCGGGTCCGCCGATCTTTTCCAGCTTCGCATCCGCAGGCAGAATCGCCTCGCAGAAAAGACGGCCCTTGCCGCAGTCGGCGACGGCACACCTGCCGTCCACGCGGGGCTCGTTCACGAAATGCAGCAGCCACGCCTTGCCGTCGTTCGCGTTCGCCGCGCCGACGCGGTCATAGACGACAAACGTGTCGGGCAGGAGATGGACGAACTGCCGGACGGCTTCGGTGCATTTGCTTCCGTAGAGGGATGTGGCGTCCGAGGCGATGTAAGTGAATGAGTCGTTCGTCTCGAAGGCGAGCACCTTCGCGCTGCCTTTGTACATGCCGCCGTCGTTGAACTTTCCCTCGGGTCCGTTGTAGACGGGTCCCCAATAAGCCGGGATGGGTTCCTTCTGGCGGCGGATGAGGATGCAGTTGTGGGCGATGGTCTGCGAATAGTAGTAGCGCAGGTTCCAGTCGGTCTCCACGCCGCGCGTGCCGGAGTCGATGGCGAGGAAGTCGTGCTTGTAGATGGTGAAATTGTTCTCGTCATAGTGCTTGTGCTGACGGAGCGATGCGCCGGCGGTGAAGGTGCAGTAGGTGGAGTCGGGCTTCCATCCCGAACGCATGATGAACTGCCCGAGCCCCTCGAAGTGGCGCGCGTGGAGCGGCAGGTTCTCGAGTTCGACATCCGAATACGGTTTCACGCCGTCGTCCCCTCCGCCGAAGAGGAAGGGATACACGGGCCAGGTATTCAAGATGTACTGCGCAGGCGCGCGATCGCGCAGCGAGGCGGCGAGACGGGCGGCGGCGGGGTTCGCTTCGCGGAAGAAGTGGATGTACTGCGCCGTATGTTCGTAGAGGCGTCCCACGCTGAGGGCGTTCTGCGTATGCGGATCGTCGCCGAATCCGCAATAGAGCGGCATCGACGGATTGGACGCATTTGGAATCCACGTCCAGTAGATCCAGTTGGGGAAGAGCGCGAGGCCGGGATACTTGGACGCGAGGTTCTCGCCCGTCGCGGAGAGCCATGTGTGGAAGAAATTGAAGTGCGCCCACGGGTAGGCCCCCATGGAGTATCCGGGCACGGAGGAGGAGTGCGAGCCGTCGTCGCCCGCCCCATCGTTGCGTAACTTCAGCAGCTTCAGACAGAGGTTGTGTCCGCGTCGCAGATGCGACGTGGCGAGGTTGTCGCAGAATCCGTCGCCGAACGACGCGAGGCCGGAATACCAGAGAAGGCTCGGCACGCCGTAGAATCCGCTCTCGATACCGCCCAAGTCGCGGCGGATGATCGCGGGCTTGCCCTTCCCCGGCTGGATGTCCTCGATGTGCTGCACAAGCGGGACGATGATCGCCTTGCGCTCGTCGGGGGTGAGTCCCTCCCATATCCAGTCATAGGCACACAGCGCGAGGATGCGCGAGGTGGAGTACCAGTTGACGGCGCGCCGGTTGGCGTACGCGGCATGGTATGCGGCCACGCTGGACTCCAGCATCTTGCGCGCCTTGTCGAGGTACTTGCGCTCGCCCGTGAAACGCCACGCGAGCGCGCACTCCGCTGCCTGCGAGCCCCACTCCTTCACGTTCTTGATCGGCGTGGCCGCCGTGGTCTTGTGCGTACCGCCTGCGGTCTTCACCTCGCGGAACTCGACGGGGCCGTAGTCCGAGCATACGGGATCTTCGGGGTACTTGTCGCAGCGCTTCAGCAGGGCGTCGCGCGCCGCGCGCGCAGGCCCTTCGGCGCGCGCCTTCACCTGCGGCCACGTCTCCGCGTTGAAGAACATCCGCGGATGGTCCCTGCGGATGGACGCGATCCATGCGTCGTCCTGACCAGCCCCCATGCACACAATGGACGCCGCACTTGCCACGACTGCAACCAGTTTTCGCATGTTCATTCTGACTTCCCTTTCGAAGTTACGGCGATCTCCAGCGGCGATGCGCCTACGATTCCGCCGAGGCTCACGCCGCGACGCCCCGCTTCCCAGATACGCTGCACCTCGCCGTGCGTGAGAGTGCGCGTCCAGATCGCCACGTCATCAACGTCCCCGACGAACGGGTGCTTGTACTTGCCCGTGCCGTCCTGTCCAATGAAGAACGGAAGCCCAGTCTTGAACGCGATGTCCGAAAGATCGTCCGCAACGCAGTAGAGATAGCCGTCCTTGCGCCCCTGGTAGAGGCGCATCACGCCGTCCGCTCCGCGCGTCGCCGCATAGAAGATCCATTCGCCGAAATCAGGATTGTACACGCCAAGGTCGTGGCGCTTCCGGCCTTCGCGTCCGCAGTTCAGCAAGAAGCCGTGGCTGTTGAATCCCCTGACCTTGCAGCTGTAACCGGACGTGCGCGACATGTCAACGTGGTCGGGGGCAATGAGAGCGATTCCCGGTCTAGAGCCAGCGCTCCAGTCCTTGTTGCCGAGAACTACGGGATCGCCGACCTGCTTCTCGAACGTGCGCACCCACAGGGCGAACGAGAACTCCGCCCCGTTCTCGAACTTGAGAGCCTCGGAGCCCTTCAGGCACGCGCACCCAGCCTCGTTCGTGCTCGCGGAAACGCGCAGCGCTCCGCCGAATCTGCCACCTTCCGCAAGCAGTTTAGCCTTCCCGCGCATCTCAACTTTAGCATCGCCGTTAAACGGCAGGTACACCGCCAGTCCGTCCTTCAGTTCCCTCTCCTTCTCCGCAGGCGCGGCGACGTCTCCGCGCACCTTGCCGTCAAAGCCGATCTTGGAGATGTCGACCCCGAATTGCGCAAGCGCCGTCGGTGCGGCGACGTAGTTGTGCGGCACGCCGGGGATGCGTCCATGCGCCACGTGGCGCCCCGCGACGATGAACGGAATCGTGTAGCACTGCGTGGTCAGCTGTCCGTGGTGGCGATCCCAGCCGCCATGGTCCGCCGTCACTATCACGAGCCAGTCCTCCTCCGCGAACGTCCTGCGCGCTGCAATCGCATTTAGCACGCCGCCGATTTCGCCGTCGCAGACTTTCAACGCCGTGCGATACTCCGGCGTGTAGGGATAGTACCCGAATCCATGCCCGGCGTGGTCTGGACGGTCGATGTACCACATGATGGCGTCCGGCGCATCGTCGCGCGCCACGATCCCGGCAAGTTCCTTTGCGTTCGCGTCGTCTCTGTCGAAGATGAACTTCACGCCGTAGTCTGGGCTCATGCGCAGATCGCCGTACCACGAGAAGATGTGCAGCGGCCTGGTGCCGGGACGCGCCTTCGCAAGGCGGGCGAGCCAGGTCGGCAGGCGCGTCCCGCGGCTCAGCAGGTCGGGATTCCACGAGATGCCGGTCTTCTTCACCGTCATGCCCGTGGCGATGGCGACGTGGTTCGGGGCGCTTTCCGTACTGCCGTCGCGGATCGTGTTCGCGCCAAGCGACCATGCGCACTTGTACCCCGGCTGCCACTTGCCCGCAATCAGCCTTTGGAGGTGCGGCATTTCAAGGTTCTCCACCGCGTCGCCGCGGAGTCCGTCCAGCATGATCACAAGCGCCTTTGGACGGCATGCTCCCCCGGCATGCGCCGCCGCCGCTGCATCCCCCCATGCCGTCGTCGCAACCGTCAAGGAAACCATTGCGAAAATGCAGCCAAATCTGACCATCATGTTCACCCTCCCTTCCTGTTCGTCTTCTTTTCAGTTTCAGTTATTTCTCCGGCCTCGCCCGTGCGCGGGCGCGGCGGGCGATCTCGTCCCAGGAGTCCTTCGTGCTCCAGAAGAGCTCGGACTGGCAGAACGTCGCGAAGCTGTACGGCGGGTTGTACTCCGCCACGGCGCTGTACTCCTTCGGCTGATGCTTGCCCGCGCGTACGTGCTTCACGAAGTCATACGCCCACTTGCCGTTCTTGATCCAATACTCGTCGATCTGCACATGGCGCGGAAGCGTAAGCGCGCGGTCGCGCTCGATCAGTTGCTCGCTGGCGCAGCCAAGCAGGAACGGGCCCGCAAGAGGACGCCTGAAGTGGCTCCAGTCGATGCGGAGCTGCGCCTTCCAGCAGAATCCAACGGACGGCGTGAGCGCGAGGATCTTGTCGCAGTACGTGATCATGTTCGGCGAGAGGCCAGTGTCGTGGAACGGGAAGGCGCCGCAGTCCTCCCAGAGGATTTCAAGGGAAGGATCGGTTCGCGCAATCGCCTCGGTTGCGCCCTTCTTGTGGATGGAGGAGGCATGGAGGCCGAAGATGATGTCCGTCTTCGGCGATTCGTCGTGTATCTTCTTCGTCGTCTTGTTCACGAGCTCCGTCACGATGTCGGCGATCAGGCGCCCACCCATCTCCTGCGCGCTCGTCTCGGTGAAGCTCTGGAAGTATATGCCGTCGCCGCCCATCGGCTTCCAGATGCGCCGCCATTCATCCACAATTGAGTCGGAGAGCTGGTCGAGCTTGCTGATGTCGTTGAACTCGATGCCCCAGCCCCAATGGAATCCCCAATAGATCTCGATGCCCCAGCTGTGGGCGCAGTCGACGACCTCTTTTGCGTTCACGATCTGACGGTCGTTCCAGATGATCGCCCGGTTGAAGCGGGCGCGCGCCATCTCGCGGAACGACGCATTGTAGTCGTTGATGACATGACCCCACGTCCAGGCGCTTCTCACCGGCGTCTCGGGAGCCGTGGCGTATTCGTATGACGGAATCTTCTCGCTCCTGAAGAACGTGCCGGGGTAGCAGCAGTGGGCGTTCTTCAGCCGTGCTTCAAGGTCGGGAACGACCACATCGAGGAAGTCGAACACGCCCCAGAGCACTGCAGAGGGATTGTCGCCGGCTATGATGACGATGTTGCGTCCGTTCTTGCGCATCGTCTTGATGAGATACCCGCCTGCGGGAACTTTCTTCTCGCCGAGAATCGCCCGCAGCGTCGCGTTCTTCGCGGGGACGCCGATCACGAATGCGTCGCGCTTCGTGTCGACGACATCGCCGCCGTCCTTCTCAAGCGGCAGCACGAACGGCGTCGCGAAATGCGCCTCGCGCAGGAAATACGTCCCCGCCCGCTTGGTGAGCACTTCGAGCGCCCGCCCTTCCGGACCTTCCGCCGACGAGTAGATCACCTTCCACGTTCCGCCGCGCATCGTCTCTGGGAACTTCTCGCCCAATGAAGCCGCAACTGTCGTGTCAAGCGAATGCGTGACGACCGGCGAGACTGCATCTGCCTGCGTAGCCGCCAGTCCTGCGGCCGCGGAAATCACCACGGCCATCGCCGTCTTGAACTTCTTGCTTACCTGTACCATTTTCTTTTCCTTGTTTTTGATTTGAGAAATCATGCCTTGCTTTCACTCACTTGCCCGCGTTGGGCACGACGTACGCCGCGCGGAAGCTGTACCCAACGCCGCTGCTGGTGAACGCAGAGCTCCGCACGTCAGAAGACAATCGCGTCGGGTCAGTGGGGTAGATGTTCTCCCCTCGCACGTACCAGCGGTCGGACGAACCCTTGCCGGGCGTGAACACGTCAGGCGGTTCGCTCTCGCCCACATACGTCCTGCACCACTGCCAGTCGTTGCCGACCATGTCGTAAAGCCCCCAGGCGTTGGGCTTTCTCGTGCCGGGCGGATCGGCATACTGCGAATCGGTGTTGCGCCCCGAAATCCCATAGACCGCGTATTGCGGGGCGAGCGACGCGTCGTTCCCCCAGAAGAACGTGGTCGTAGTGCCCGCGCGGCAGGCGATCTCGTGCATCAGCTCGGTGGGGACGTCAAAGTTCATCCCCGTCTTCGCATTGAGGAGTTCAAGCGGACGCCACTTCTTCGCGTCGATAGCGGCATCCGCACCGGGATACGTCGCGACCTTTCCAGACGGAACCGTGTTGCCGCGAATGTCGCAAGGTCTCCATCTGCGGGATTTCAGGCTGTAGTCCGACCATGGAGTGGCGTCCTGGCCGTTCGTCCGCTTGATCACGTGCCCGTACTGCGCCGTCGTCCAGCAGAAGATTCCGATGTAGAAGTCCTTGTCGGTCGTCCAGCTCTTGAACGCCCCAGTTCCCCGCTTTGCCTTGTAGGTGCCCTTGGGTATCTTGCGCAGGACCATGTGGGTGGTCTTGTACTTGTCGGTGTTGTAGCGTGCATTGGAGAGCTGCTGCCCCGTGAAGGAGGCGAACTTCTCGTTCGGCACGAAGAGCCCCTCGTAGGTGACGGCGCCAGTCACGAGATCTACGACCATGTAGTCGTCGCCAGAAGGAACTGGATCGGATATGTACAGCTCGGCTGACATCTTGCAGTCGTCGCATTTCACGCCCTGTGGCGGATTCGTCCATGCGACGGTATGCCGCCCAGGACTGGAAATGCCGTCGTAGGCGACATACTCGACCCCGTTTACGACGCTCTTGATTAGGACCCTGCCCACCCTGGTGTCGAAACAACCGTCACCGTCGGTCACGGTGTACGTGACATCGACATTGCTGCTCCACGGCAACTGCTGCCGTACGCCGTCGATGGAAATGCTTGCGGCGTCCACCGCCAGCGGAAGCGCCGCACTTGCCGCGACCGCCGCTAGTGTGTAGAGTAGAGACCCACGCCTCGGCGTTGCCGCCGATGCGACTTCCCCCTCATCAAACCGTACGTGCGGATTTCCCGCATACGGCTTTCCATTGAGTGCTTTTCCTGTTGTCATGGAATCTACCTTTCTTGGGTTGTTTTGCGTATATTATACGATTTTTTTTCCTGTCAATTCCGAGTTCTCCTCACGTCCG
>JAFUDL010000552.1 GCA_017459225.1 Kiritimatiellia bacterium | reverse complement strand
GTTTACGAGTTCATTTGTGAAGGGAACGAGCGCCTGGTACTCGGCGTCGTTCGCGAAGACCACCTTCACGCCGGCGATGCTTGACGGAGCCTCGCCGGGAAGCAGTTCGCTCTCCGGGGCGCAAGTTGCGTCCGCATAGTAGTGGAACGCCCCGTTCACCAACTTCGCAAACACCTCGGCCGTCGTCGAGTAGAATGCCGCCCTTACGGTGCCAGGCCGATTGGCGGAGAAGCTGATGGTGGCGCTGGTCAGCTCGCCCTGCGTGAGCTCGGCGCCTTCTGGCAGAACCCATCTGTAGAACCTGAATCCATCGTCTGGAACTGCCGTGACGGTGATGGCTTCCGACCGATCCTGCCTTGCGGTAGTCGAAGCGGTGGCCGCAGCCTCGCCCTCGCCGATTTTGACTGTACCGCTGCCCTGCGCCACAACCGAGATCTCCACCAGCAGGTTTCCGTTCTCATCGAACGAATAGCCGGTACCGAGCGTGAGCTCGCCGCCGAGGTCGTTCGCCAGGAACGTGGAGCGAACGGTGTCGTAGAGACCGATGACGCCATCGGAATTGAGCCTGGCCGGCACAAGATCGCAGCGTAGGTTTCCGTCCGCATCGCGCAGCTTGAAGGAATAGAAAGTCCAGGAGCCGTAGTTGTCAAGGCCAGTTTCCACGTCGGTTGTGTGCGACGCGAAGAGGCAGAGTTCGGAGGCGGGAGTGTATTCGTCCGTGTCCATCTCTACGCTCGCCGCAGTCGTGCCGGCAGCTACGTCCGTCACCACGCCCGCGCCCGTGGCATAGTCGGCCGTGACGGTGTACTTCTTCGCGGGGACGAGCGCGGCGGCGGTGGTGACCTGGTTGGTGTAGCGGTCGAAGCGCACTTTGTCCGCAATCATGAATGTGGTGAACTGCCCGGTGCTTCCGGAGCGCGAGCACCACAGGTTCTGGTTGCCGCTCACGGTGGAGAGCTCAAACGTCAGCTCTGCCTTGTCAGTGCCGGCGGGCAAGAGTCCCGTTCTCACCCTGCACTGTCCGCTCGCCTTGACGAACGGCAGCTGCGTGTAGCCCTCTGGCAGGCCATCGGCCATGGCCATCGAGATCGCCATCACGGCGGCAAGTCCCGCCTTGAATTTCACATTCATCGTTCTTCTCCAATAGGTGGAGCAACGCGCTCGCGCACGCCGCCCCGGTTGTGACTGAAAGTCCTCCGCCAACCATCCGGCCGACACCATTCCAAAGCAAAGTTCTCAAAATAATACCATATCCTCTTGCCTATTGACAAGCGGTACTCATCAAAAAAAGCATTGCCATAAATTCAGGCGCGGGCAGCATATATGCCGTCCGCGCCTTGCAATGTACGGAATACGCCTTTCGTGTGTTTCGCGTATTTCGTGGTTCTTAGACCGCCTCAGAACGAGAAGGTGACTCCGACGCCGCCGTAGAAGTTCCACGAGTGGTTGCAGCCGTGGCCCCAGGCCGCGTTGTGGCCGCGGGCGCCCTGGCGCATGTTCGAGTCGAAGATGTAGTCGCTGTACGCCACATAGCCCGTGATCTCCACGCCATGGCCGAGGTTCCAGGTGAGCTCGCCCATGACGGTCGTATCCATGATACCGCCGTGGTCAAGCTCGCGGCCGTGCTTCACAAAGTCGTAGTGGCGCACGCGCAGTGTGTTGCCGAAGCCCTGGCCGACGGAGGGACGGAACTTGAGCACCGGATCGTCGTCCTCGTTCTTGCCGTCGATGAGCGGGAAGTCGTGGCCGAGATTGAGGTTCACGTACGTGCCCTCGTCCGCCATGATGTCGCGTTCAATCGCGAGCGTGGGCTCGACAATCGAGAAGATGCCGTCGGAGAGGCCGAGCTCGAGGTTGAGGTACTGCGTGTCGTCCATGCAGCGGCCGTCGTCGTGGTAGCGGCGGAAGTACTCGTAGATGTAGTTGAAGTCAACGGAGAGCTTGCCGAACTCCTCGCTTAGCTCGAACTCGTGCGCAAGGCCCACGATCGCGTCGAGCGTGGAGCGCTTGCCCGTGCGCCGACCGTAGCCGCCGCGCTTGCCGTTCGTCTTCGTGACGTCGTAGATAGCCTCTGCGCTGAGATAGAACCAGTCGAAGAACGTCGCCTTCACGCTCGGGGTGAGGATCGGGTCGCGTCCGTCGATCACGCCATACGTCATGTAGCGCGAGTCGAGCTGCGCGCCCGCCTCGAACGCGACGATCTGCGTCTCGCCGTACGAGATTCCATCGCCTGGCGCCCAGGCCAGCTCCGCACTCTCAGCCTTTTCCTGCGCAACGGCCGCAAGGCCCGCCGCCACGGCGGCTGCAAACGTCATCATCTTCTTCATGTGCATGTCCTCTTTTTCCTTTCTTGTCTACCGCACTTGTCAGCGGCTGTTTTTAGTTTAACAAAACGCTTCTAGGTGGTCAAGCGTGCTTGTCGCCTCGTTCGTCCTCGCGGCCGCACCCGCAGCAGCAGGTGCATTCGTCGCGCGTACGGCCGCAGGAGCAGGGCGCGCCCTTTCTCAGGCTTCGCCAGGCGGCGAAGATCGCAAGAGCAACTATGGCCACAAGGACGATTATCGAAGGCACGCTCACGCTACGCCGCCTTTCTTGCGGGACGGAATATCATCCACAGGCAGAAGAGATCCACGAGTATCGCCACCGCGGTCCACACTCCGAACCCGCCGCCCGCCATCAGCATTCCGATCTGGTATGCGGATAGCGCAAGCATGTAGCCCACGAACAGCTGGAATCCCATCGCGAACCATCCCCACGCCTTCGATCCCATCTCGCGGAACGTCACCGCGATCGCCACCATGCACGGCGGCACGAAGAGGTTGAACAGCATGAACGAGAACGCCGCAAGCTTCGGGAAGTCGCTGAGCGACGCGAAGAGCCACCTGATGTGCGTGGCCGTGGCGTCGCCTGGCATGTTCGCCGCCACAAGGCCCAACGTTGCAGTGGCCTGTTCCTTCGCGATCTCGGCCGAGACGGACGCCGCGGCGCCCTGCCACGAACCGAACCCGAGCGGCGCGAAGAGCCACGCGATCCATCCGCCAACCGCCGCGAGTATCGACTTGTCGATCTCCTCGTCGCCGAGAAGCGACAGCGAGAAGTCGAAGTGCATTATAAACCAGAGGAACACGCACGCGGGGAAGATGATGAGCCCCGCCTTCAGCATATACCCCTTCACGCGCGTCCACGTGTGGCGCCAGATGCCGGTGATCGTGGGCATGTGGTAGGCGGGCAGCTCCATCACGAACGGAGCGGCCTCGCCGGCGAACGCGCGCGACTTCTTGAGCGCGATTCCGCCCAGCACGATTATCGCGATTCCGATGACGTCCATAAGAGGCGCCACGTACCACATCTCGCGGAAGAACAACGCCGCGAACATGACGATGATCACCGTCTTCGCGCCGCACGGGATGAACGTGGCGAGGATTATCGTCATGCGCCTGTCGCGCTCGCTCTCGATCGTGCGCGCCGCCATCACGGCCGGCACGCCGCAGCCCTTGCCCACGATCATCGGGATGAACGACTTGCCGGAGAGGCCGAACTTTCTGAAGAGACGGTCCATGATGAACGCCACACGCGCCATGTATCCGCAGTCCTCGAGGAACGCGAGGAAGAGGAACACTATGCAGATCACGGGCACGAAGCCGAGCACCGTCGCCACGCCGCCCCACGCGCCGTCCACCACGAGGCTCTTCACCGTCTCGCCAATGCCCGCCTTCTCAAGCGCCCCGCCTATGAGCGCGGTAAGGCCAGGCACGAACACGCCGTAGTCGGAGGGCTCGACCTCAGGCACGCCCTTGGACGCCTTGTACATCGCCCAGTCGCACTTCCACTTCGCCTCGTGCCCGCAGCAGCCGCACTCGCCAGGCGCCTTGCCGTTCGCCGCGACTACCGCCGGCAGCAGCGCCTCGTCAAGAACCTCGAACTCGGACTCCTCGAACAGCGACTTCGGCACGTACGTCTTGCCAGCCGCCTTCGCGGCGGCGCGCGCCTCGGAGGACGCCTTGCGCCACTCATTCTCGGCCTTGTCGTTGAACTCCTCAAGCGCCTTCCCGTACGCCCCCTTGCCGTGCTTGGCATCGTAGGCGGCGATGTACGCGTCGCGCCACTTTGCTACCTTCGCGCAGTGTTCGCAGGCCTCCTTGGCCTCGCCTTCGTCGTTCTTGCATTCGTCGCAGAGGTGGTCCTTGTCGGCCTCGCGGGCCAGCGAACATGCACCTGGCGCGTGTTCGCACTTCTCCACCTTGACGAGCCCATCCTTGCCAACGGAGACTACGCCCTCAACCGGCTCGCCCGTCTCCTCGTCGTCGTCCAGCTTCACCTCGGCCGTGACCGTCGCCGCAATCTTCTCGTCGATCTCGGCGTCGCCCAGCTCCTTCATCTCCTCAAAGCCGGCCTTGCCCTTGTTCGCCTCGTTGTACGCCTCCACGTAGGCGGCCTCCCACGCCTCGATGTTCTTTTCGTGCGGAGCGTAGAACTCCTGCGCAGCCTCGTAGTCCATCTCTTTGTAGGGACCATCCTTCTTGCATTCGTGCGTCGTGAACGGAAGATGCCAGCCGTCCTCGCCGAGGAAGCCGTCGTTGGCCCAGTCGGTGAGGATTGTGCCGGGGCCCTTCTCGGCTACCGCGAGCCACCACATGACGCAGAGCGAGATGATGAAGATTGGCAGCGCGAGGATGCGGTGGGTTACGATCTTGTCGATCTTGTCGGAGAGCGTGGTGGACGCCTTGCGCGGCGAGCGCTTGAACGTTTCGCCCACGATCTTCTGGATGTAGGTGTAACGCTGCGCGGTGATGATCGACTCCGCGTCGTCGTCCATCTCCTTCTCGCAGTCCTTGATGTGGTCCTCCACGTGCGAGATGATGTCCGCCGGCACGCCCAGCGTCTCTATCGCCTTCACGACACGCTCGAACACCTTGATCGCGGCCCAGCGGCTGCTGGCCTTGTCCACATTGCCGTGCAACGACTCCTCGATGTGCGCGAGCGCGTGCTCCACCGAACCGGTGAACACGTGAGGGCGCTCGTTCTTCACGCCCTTCTTCGCCTCCTCCATCGCGAGCGCCGCAGCCTCCTTCGTGCCCTCTCCCTTGAGGGCGGAGATCTCGATCACGGGGCAGCCGAGCGCCTTCGCCAGCTTCGCGGTGTCGATCTTGTCGCCGTTCCTGCGCACCACGTCCATCATGTTCACCGCCACGATCATCGGCAGTCCCAGCTCGAGAAGCTGCGTGGTGAGATATAGGTTGCGCTCGATGTTCGAACCATCGACTATGTTGAGGATCGCGTCGGGCTTCTCGTTCACGAGGTAGCTGCGCGCCACGACCTCCTCCATGGAGTACGGAGAAAGGGAGTAGATTCCGGGAAGGTCCTGTATCACCACTTCCTTGTGTCCGGTCTGGATGCCGTCCTTCTTCTCAACGGTGACGCCGGGCCAGTTGCCCACATACTGGGCAGAACCGGTGAGGTCGTTGAACAGCGTGGTCTTTCCGCAGTTGGGATTGCCTGCAAGCGCAATTTTCATAGTCGTACGCCTTCTGATAGTTTGAAAGTTTCGAGTTTCTAGTTTCTAGTTTCGGGTTTCGAGGTTTCGGAGTTTGACACACTAGGCACTAACCTCGATCTTGGCGGCTTCGTCCTTGCGGATGGAGAGCTCGTAGCCGCGAACCGTCAGTTCTATCGGATCGCCGAGCGGGGCTATCTTTCGCACCGTCACCTCCACGCCCTTTGTGAGGCCCATGTCCATTATCCTTCTCTTCACAGGGCCCTCTCCGTTGATGCGGGCCACCGTTGCCGTGGCGCCAACCGCCACCTTGTCAAGCGTCTTGTTCATCGCAGCATTTCCTTTCAGTTATACAAGAATCCGCCGGGCGAGATCGGCGTCGAGCGCCACGCGCGTTCCGCATACGTCCACAATCAGTCCGCCAGCCGCCTCGCTCACCACGGCCACCGTGGCGCCGGCCACAAAGCCCATGTCGCCAAGATGGCGCCGCACGGCGTCACTGCCGCCCACCGCCCTCACGCGGCAGGCCTTTCCAGCTTCTATCAATGTCAATGGCATGTCCAAAGCCTCTCTTAATCAAACCTAATCTTGTTAGTTGGCGCTAAGTATATCATATCGAGCCGTCCCCTTGCAAGCACAAAGTTAGACTAATTTAATTCCCCTTAATGACGAGGCTTTCGCACGGCGATATTGGAAATCCGCACATTGTCGCCTCTAAATCTTGCATGGCACGTTTCAGGAGAACGATTGATTGCGTCAGCGTACTTATATGTCGAAACGACAGGCCTCTCCGTGTCGCCCACATACACTTCAAGCCCACCGTCACCGTTGACAACTATGCGGATTCTCCGCCCACCCCCCTGCGCTTTCGCCCATCCAGCGTCGGGTGCGGCTTCGGGTGCGTCAACATTGAACATGTTGTAATAGTCGTTGCCTACAATCACTCCAGTCCTGTCCTTTTCCCATATCAATGTAACGAAGGGTATTCCGTTCAGCGGACGGTAGTGCGGTTCTTCATAGACGAATCTCGACACCACCAGTACATGACGACCGCTCGTCTTTGGCTTCGGAGAAAGTGTGATCTCCAACTCGTGCGCCTTCGGAAGTGGCGCGCGCCATGTAAGATGCTCGTCCCATGAAAAACCTCTGTACGTCTCCCACGTCCAGTCACTGCAACGCCACCATCCGACATTCCACCATCCGGGGAAAAACGGCGGAACAACTCCCTTTACATCCTTCCCATCTGCAAAGTCCGTGTTAATCCGCGCCTCCAATGCGAGAGTATGAAGGAAATGTTTTACGGCAAAGTCATCATAGATCGTCTTCGGCAGTTTGTCGATTTCCGCAAGGCTCTCTCTCCAATTCCCGTTATCACACATCCGCTGTAGCCGGATGCAGAGTGCGGAATGATCCGAGCTGAACGACTGTATGGCATATTTGATTTTGTCCTTGTCGAAAAAGAGCACGTCAAGCCAATTGTCGTCCAGAAAAACGGGAAAATACGGGGAGAACTTGGCGGCATCTTCGTAGCGACGCGCATAAAACGCCACGGCGGCTCCAATGAACGGCGCAAGAAGCCTCGCCCGGCTGCAGGCGAACTCGTTTGTGGTCTGCCTCATGCAAACGTCTATGCACTTTTCCGCCACCATAGGCTTCCCGCCAAAATACGCAACCGGATCGGTCACCGTGTCGCGAACGTAGTGGCATTGCGTTTCGGCATAGAGATACGGCAGAATCGTATCGTGCCGCTGCGTCTCGTAACACGCCTTGGCGAAGCGTAACATTATGCGGTGGCTCCCACCCCATCGCGGAGCCAACCGCCGCGAAATATAGAAAACTAGAGTGTCTCGGTCGTCGATCCGCTTCTCGGAAATGGCCGTGAAAAGACTGTCCTTGTCCACGGCGCTTCCGGTACGGCTTATGCACATCGCGTAAAACAAGGCGGAAAGCGTCTCCACGCGTCCTGGCCGGATACTCTCGGCATCCTTTATGAGCGCCCCGCACTCGCCTCCGCCATTCTCAAGCATTTTCCACCCTGAAGCGCCGATTGCACGCGGTGTTCCGTCACCAGTCTTTTTCAATACCTTGTTGATCGTCGGCTTTACGGAGGCCACGTCATGCATCCACCGGAATTCCGGTCTTTTCATCACCGGATCATCTGCAGGGATGTTAAACACCTTGCTCAAATGCAGCAAGGGGATTTCCTCGTTCTTCCCAAAACCTCTTTCCTGGACCCATTTTCTGAAGGCAACATGCACGTCATCCCATTTCCTGGTCGTCAACCTGCAGCGAAAATACGCCACCAGGACGCGCAAGAATCCAGCACCCTGCTTTTCGTTCAATTTCTTTTCAACGGCCGCAAGCCTCTCAAATAACACCTTGTTCTCATGGAACCACCACTGCAGCCTGGAATCGAAAAGAGACAGCGCCATTATGAACGGCTCATCACAACCTCTCTCCACAAGATCCCCTGCCTTGCGGCAGTTCCTGTGATCTAGATCCCATAACGACCAATAATCGTCGCAGACGTTGCGCAGTCCCACCTCATAGACATGTTCGGCCTCCTTGGCCCAAGGCTTAGCAGCTTCCGCGCCGCCCAATGCGAACGGATTCGGCATTTCACGCCTAACGAACGGCACCACAACTTCGTCGCGGAAACGAAGCGTTGTCTCCACAGTCATATTTGTGCGTACATTCGCCGTCCACTCTCCCATCATACGGTCAAAAGCCCAATCCTTGCTGCCAGGAAGCAATAATGCTCCTACACAAAATGGCATCGCCACGACCATGCAGACGGCAACAATGCAAACCCTAACACGATGCATAAAACCACTAGCGCGAACACTTCCCCTATTGAGGCTGAATTCGCGAGGCACGGGACGATTGACATGCCATCCAGTTCCCATCAATTGATTATCTCTCATGGCAGAAATTATATCAAAGCCCAAGAGACATATCAACAATTAAGGTTTTTCGATAACATTTAAGACCCAGGCACATCTCCGAATTTCATCCACATGTCCATTAATCTCCACGCCCCCTCATCCCCCAAGAACTGTTCCGCGCAATATTCTCGTTTACATCCCGCCCGGTTTTTGCTATCATCTGAGCCATGGACAAGCAGACAAAGAGACATCTCGAGAGGCGCGGTATCCTTCCCGCGCGCGGCAGGGCGGCGAAGGGACTTCTCGGCGCCGAGGGCGGACGGGCGGGATTCTTCCGCTGGTTCCACGAGGGCGTGATGGGGTTCGACTCCCTCGAGTACCGCCGCAGGTTCTGGCGCGAGGCGCTCAGCCGCGGGCGCACCGTCGGCCACATGCCGCGCACGGCGCTCGAGTTCACCGACCCGCGCCTGCATCCCTACGGCGAGTGGCTCCAGAACCTCGTGTTC
>JAFUDL010000551.1 GCA_017459225.1 Kiritimatiellia bacterium | reverse complement strand
TTCGAGGCCCGCGGCTACACGGCGTGGGATCCCACGAGCCCCGCGTTCATCAAGCGCTACTCGGGCGGCGCCACTCTCTGCATCCCCACTGCGTTCTGCGCGCACACCGGCGAGGCGCTTGACTCGAAGACGCCTCTTCTTAGGTCCATACAGGCGCTCGGCAAGGCGCTGAAGCGGCTCATGGCGCACTTTGGCCAGCCCGAGTCGCGCGTCTCCGTGACGCTTGGAGCGGAGCAGGAGTACTTCCTGATCGACCGCGGATTCTATCTGCAGCGTCCGGACCTTCTTCAGACCGGCCGCACCGTGTTCGGCGCCGCGCCTGCGAAGCATCAGCAGCTTGAAGACCACTACTACGGCGCGATACGCCCGCGCATCCTCAAGTTCATGAACGAGGTGGAGACGCAGCTGTGGAAGCTCGGCATCCCCGCGAAGACGCGCCACAACGAAGTGGCGCCCGCACAGTTCGAGCTTGCGCCGATCTTCGAGGACCTCAACCTCGCAGTGGACCACAACATGCTCATCATGGAGGTGCTGCGCCAGACGGCCGAGCGCAACGGCCTCGAGTGCCTTCTCCACGAGAAGCCTTTCTCCGGCGTGAACGGCAGCGGCAAGCACTGCAACTGGTCCATCGCCTACAACGGGCGCAACCTCCTCGAGCCCGGCTCCATTCCCAAGGAGAACGCGATATTCCTCACCGTGCTTCTCGCCGTGATAAGGGCGATCGACCTGCACGCGGATCTTCTGCGCGCCTCGACTGCCGGCGCGGGCAATGACCACCGCCTTGGCAGAAACGAGGCGCCGCCGGCAATCCTCTCGATCTTCCTCGGCGACGAGCTAAGCGCCGTCATGAAGGCGATCGAGACCGGCACGTCCTGGTCTGCGCGCGGGCGCACGAAGATGAAGATCGGCGTGGACACTCTGCCGCCTCTGCCGCGCGACACGACGGACCGCAACCGCACGTCGCCTTTTGCGTTCACGGGCAACAAGTTCGAGTTCCGCGCGCCCGGCTCGTCCCAGAACTGCGCGCAGAACCAGATGGTGCTCAATACGATCGTGGCGGAGTCGCTGGACGCGCTCTCCGACAAGCTCGACGCCATGCCCGGAGACTTCAACGCCAACCTGCAGAAGCTTCTGCAGCGGCTCATCCGCGCGCACAATCGCGTCCTCTTCGCTGGCGACGGCTATTCCGCCGAGTGGCAGAAGGAGGCTGCCGCGCGTGGTCTGCCAAACCTGCCCTCAACCCCCGCCGCGATATCGCCATTCAGGCTTCCGGCCAATCAGGCGCTGTTCGAGAAGTACGGCGTTTTGACGCGCGGAGAGCTGGAGAGCCGCTACGAGATCGCGCTTGAGGACTACCATCGCCGCCTGCGCATAGAAGGCGCGGTGGCGCTTGAGATCGCGCGTTCGATGATACGTCCTGTGGTGGCGGACGAATTCTCCAAGCTGGCCACGGCGATCTCTCTCGCGAAGAAGGACGGCCTCAAGGTGGGCGTGACCGGCCTCAAGGCGCTCTCGCTCAAGCTTGGCGCGGGCCTTGACGATCTGCATGTGAAGTGCGAGCGCCTCGACCGCGCCCTTGCGAAGGGCCGCCATGAGGACCTGCTTGCGGCGATGGCCGATCTTCGGCACACTGTGGACGCGCTCGAGTACCTTGTGGACGACGCGCGCTGGCCGCTGCCAAAGTACCGCGAGATGCTTTTCATCTACTGACAGGTCAAACAAGAAATCAACTTTGAACTCACCAGTATTTGTCCGGCGTCAGGAAAAGATCTGGCGAGGCGCCTTGCTGGAAGATGTTGAAGTCCTCGAAGAAGAAGTTCGTTGGGCGGCTGAAGTTGATGCGCCAGAGTCCATCGGCAGGATGAGGGGCGGCGTGGTGCACTGTCCATTCGCCGACGTCGTCGCGGTCCCATCGCGTCTTCCCCGACGGATCCTCGAGCCTCACGTGCACGCGTTCGGAACCGGCGCCTGATGCCGCGACGACGAAGGACGCGTTTGAATCGGCGTGGATGTAGAGCGTGCCCTGCGTGGAGTAGATGGATCGACACGCCTTGGGCTGCACCACCGCAATGGGCACGGAAGTCGCCGAAAGGCCGAAGGCGTGGCTGCCGACATCGGCGGTCATCGTGTAGAAGCCAGGAGCCTTCGCGTTGAACGAGAAGGGCGTCTCGGCAGTGCCGTTCAGGGAGATCGACGCGCATGTGGCGCCGGATGAGTCTTTGACGACGATGGGCGCCGCGATGAATTCGGGCTTGCCCACGGGCGTGAACTTCCCGGAGAAACGCGCCTCGCCCGGCGTGGCCATGTAGAAGCGGTATGTCACGCCGTTGCGGAAGCGGAATGGATGCATTCGCACGAGCTTGCCGGGGCATGCGTCGAATGGCCGCGCTGCTGCGGGATCGAATTTGCGGCGTGCGGGCGCGCCTTTCAACAGGGAATCCTTCGCCTGGAAGTCGACGAGGCGGCATTTCTCGAACGTCACGGATACGGCATCGTCTGACTGTGAAGGGATGTGCACGGCGGGGGCGTTTCTTGTGGCGATGATGCAGTTCTCGCATGCAATGCCGCCGCGCACATGCGAGGGAGCGCGGCCGTGCCCCAGCCAGAAGCCGCGGGAGTTGTCCGTGGTGAGGCAGTTGACGATCTTGACGGAAATCGGCTTCGAGGTGGCGTTGAGCTGGCCTAGGTAGTACTGTATCCCCGCGCCGTGGTTGTTGGTGATGATGCAGTCGCGCATCACTATTTCCGAGAGCTCCTCGCTAGCGCGGTTCGGCTCAAAGTCGATGCCGGCCGCAGGCGGAGTGCCGCCCGTGCCGCGCAGCATGCAGCGTTCGATGAGGAGGTTGCGCGCTGATATCACGCTGATGCCCTGGCGGTACTGGCGGTCGCACACGAGGTCGCGCAGCACCACGTTGCGGCAGGGCGCATGATCTTCGCCCGTTACACCGAGGTAGACACCGTCGCCACCCGATTCAAGGAGCGTAAAGCCCTCCACCACGACGTTGCTGCAGCTGAGCAGGTTGAGGCTCATGCGCCATTCGGCCTTCGTGTACGGTGCGGCGGCGTAGTCGGCGCGATGCATGCGAAGAGTTGCGCCGTAGCCGCTCAGCTTCACGTTCTCGGAGCGCTTGAGCGTGAAGAGAGAGTCGTTCTTCCCGCGGAACTCGCCTTTCTTCGCCACCACCTCAACGCCGCGTTCGAACACGACCTCGCAGTTGGAGCGCACGAAGAGAGGACGAGTGATCCAAGGCGCCGGACGGCGGTCGATCACGATCCTGCGCGCGCCGGAGTCTAGCGCCTTCTGGAGAAACTCGGTGGAGTCTTCCGGATCGAAGCCAAACGACGACGCCGTCACGACGCCGTCCGTCGCAGATGCGGCCGCTGCGCAGATGAAGGTGAGCGTAGCCATCATGGCACGCAGCGAGATATGCGGAGATGTTGTTTTCATGCGCAACATTATACTACAAACGCGATCACTTCGCCACTCTATGATTCACCCGCACAAACACGGCGTTTTTTGCTATAATACTCGCAAGGAAAAAACGATGCGGAAATCGCATGAGAGAGGAAAAGCTGTGAAGAGGACAACCATTCTGCTTGCCGCGGCGCTTGCGCTCGCGGGCGGCGTGTGCTGTGCCGACTGGCGCGCGGACATGTGGCAGCGTCCCGTGACGCTGCGCGAAGGCGTGACCATGAAGGCGTTGACGCTCGAGGATCCGCGGCTTATCAAGGCGTACATGGTGAAGATCGACCTCACCACCCCCGGCATCGGCTTCACTGCGACTGAGCGCGACAAGAACTGGGGCGACCCCATGCCCGACTACACGAACAAGGTCCGCATAATCGACACGAAGCGCGAGAAGACGGCCGACTTCATGACGCGCCGCAGAAGTGCGGGGCGCAACGTGGAGGTGGCCGTCAACACCTCGCCCTGGGGACCCTGGGAGCATCCGTTCACGCATACGTACGGTGCGTTCCGCAACTGGAACGTCTCTGACGGCGTGAACATCTCGCACGTCGACGCACCGAAGAAGGGCGCCTTTTTCGTGGTGCGAAAGGACGGCAGCGTGGACATAGTGGGCGACATTCCTGTTGCCGAGACCAACCAGATCGCAATCTCCATGTACGGCTTCCAGCTGATAATGACGAACGGCGTTCCCGCTTTCGCCTCGCGCAAGAAGCACGGCTCGCTTGCGCCGCGCACGGCGATCGGCCTCACGCCAGACAAGAAGACGCTAGTGCTGCTGGCCGTGGATGGACGCCAGGAGGGATACAGCCTCGGCGCGGACCTCAAGGACCTCTACAACATTCTCAAGAAGGAGGGCGTGTCGGACGCGCTGAACATGGACGGCGGCGGCTCGACGTCGCTCGTCGTATTCGACCGCGAGAAGAAGAGCCCGGTGATGCTCAACCATCAGCCGCACGGATCGGTGCGCAAGGTGGCGCTGAACCTTGGAATAACGTTTGGCGAGAGGAAACACGAAGAATCTGACGACACAAGCCGGTGAATGACGGCATGAGCCAAAGGAGAAAGAGAATGAATGCAAAGACGAAGATCGCGACCTGCTGCGCGCTGATTGCCGCGGCGGGAATGGTGCGCGCCGCGGCGCAGTACCAGACGTTCACGATGGAGAAGGGCAAGTACGTGGCGTTCGACGCCAAGACCACGGTCACGGTGGAGTGTCCAGACGAGGCGGCCGCGAAGTGGATCGCCTCGCACTACGCCGAATGGTACGGCGACCAGTCGCCGAAAGTCATGCCGGGCGCGACGGGCCTTGCGCTGCAGGAAGGCGACGAGGCGTATGCGGCTACGGTGGACGACTCGGGCGTGAAGATAGCGTGCCGTACGCTTGCGGGCGCGCGCTGGGCGTCGTACACGCTGCGCCAGCAGGCGATCGCCAAGCGCGGCACCTTCAAGACTGAGGGACGCCTCCTGCCGGTGCAGAAGATATCCGATAGGCCGCATCTAGCGTTCCGCGCCGTGCATCTGTGCTGGTTCCCGGAGGTGCGTCCGCAGCAGATGGAGCGCGCGATCCGCCTTGCGGCGCTTCTCAAGTTCAACTACGCGATCATCGAGCCGTGGGGAATGTACGAGAGCAAGAAGCATCCGTGGTGGCATTGGCCGAATCCCACGATGACGCAGGCGGAGGTGAAGAGGCTCGTCGCGATCGGAAAGGACATCGGCATCACGCTCATCCCGCAGATCAACTGCTACGGCCACGCATCTTCAGCGCGCGGCTGCACGATCAAGCACGCAATGCTTGACATCACGCCCGAGTACGAGCCGCTCTTCGAGCCGGGCGGATGGAACTGGTGCCTCTCCAATCCCGAGACGCAGCGCGTCCTTCGCGAGCTCATCGCCGAGATGCACGAGAACTTCGGCAACCCGCCGTACTTCCACCTCGGCTGCGACGAGGCGCAGGCGCAGACGTGCCCCGAGTGCGTGAAGACGCCGAACTCCGTGCTAGTGTGCCGCCACATCACCGGGCTTGCCGAGTTCGTGAAGTCGCGCGGGGCTCGTCCCATGATCTGGCACGACATGCTGCTCGCGCGCGGCGATCCGCGCTGGAAGGGCTTTGTGCACTGCGGCAACAAGGAGACCGCCACGCTTGCGGACACTCTTCCCAAGGACGTGATCATCTGCGATTGGCAGTACTCCTACGGCGACATGAAGGAGAAGCGCATGGACTGGCCCACGATGGCGTACTTCAAGGAGAAGGGTTTCCCCGTGGCCGGGTGCCCCTGGCGGAACTTCAACGCCATGAAGCCGATGGCCGACTACATCTCGAAGATCGGCGGCTTCGGGTTCATAGAGACCACATGGCACCATCTGCGCGGAAGCGAATGGCAGCAGATGTACATGAGCGCGTCCCGCGCCGCATGGGGCTCCGACGTTTCGCACGGAGTGTCGTTCCAGACTTCGCTGCGCCTCGTGGGCCACGACATGAAGGTGACCGACTATCTCGACACCGGCTATCTGAACTACCA
Organism: Kiritimatiellia bacterium; assembly: GCA_017459225.1. GTDB lineage: Bacteria > Verrucomicrobiota > Kiritimatiellia > RFP12 > UBA1067 > RUG572. The sequence continues at coordinate 2,769 of JAFUDL010000551.1, read as the reverse complement.
GGTTCCGCCGGGATGGTGGGTTGACAACAACTGATGTCGGCCGAGACTTCCGCGGAATGCCTCGTTTTGGTATAATCATCAAAACATGAAATCATTGCCGACAACTCTAGAGGGAGCTAGCGACCATCAGGTGTGGGAGCTGCTGAAGCTCCAGGACGCCGCCGCATGGCGGCTCGCGTGGGAACGCGCCGTGCTGCCGGAGGCCGAAAGCTTCCGCAGCGGGCGCAAGGCGCGCGAGTGGGGCGTCACGCCCGAGGAGATGATGAGCATGCTCTACGTGGAGATGATCGGCGCGCGCAAGATAGAGCTGTACCGCGACGACGGAGGCAGCCTGTGGGGATGGATGCGCACGTACGTGAGAGGATACATCCACCGGGCGAAGCCGGACGAAAAGGAAGTCTCCATAGAAGGGGCGGGATCGGACGGCGAGGACGACGGGCGCGGATGGGAAGAAAAAATATCGAAGCAGGTGTCAGATTCGCGCGGCAGGGAGTCCTTGCCCGAAGAAGACCCTGCGGTGCGGCGGCGGGAGGAATGGGCTCTCGTGCAGAAATGCTTCGGCGATCTGTGGCGGAAGAATCCAATCCGGGCGTACGTGCATCTGCTCAAGCTCCGCATGAATCTGTCTTCGACTGAAATCAAAAGCATGCTGGGGATGACTAGCGAGGCGAACGTTGACCAGGCGTTCTCGCGGGCCCTGAAGGACATGCGGAAACTGAAGGTGGAGCATGAAGAACGCGATTGAGACGGAGAAGACGGCCATGACGCCCGACGAGAGGGCGTTCATCGACCGCTTTGTCGCCGACTATTGCCGTCCGCACGAGACGGTGGTGGCGGCGCGCCTTGCGGCGTTCGCGTCTGCGCGCCAGATGCGGTTTCTTTCCCAAGGCTCGCGCGGCTTCGCCCTCGCCGCCGGCGTGAGCGCGCCGAAGCAGGATGTGCAGGCGCCGGAAGAGGAGGTGCGATTCACGTTCGCGAGCGACGGCGAGGCGGATGCCGAAGGCGCATGGCGCGCTGAGCTCGTGGTGCCGCCGAAGGCTGGCCCTGAGACCATGCTATCCCTCAGGGTCGTAGATGGCTCTGGCGAAGCGGTGGACGGAGGTGTGTTCACGCTCTCAGGCGCGGCGCTGCCTCTTGCCGGCGGACGGGCGGAGATGCCGTTCGGCCTGTTCCTCGCCGGCATAAAGAACACCGAAGTCTCCCTGCGGCGCGCCGACGGAGAGACGGTGGGCGGTAGACTTCTCTTCTTCTGAGGCAATGGAAGGGGCGACGCACATATTTCCTGCGCCGCAGGCGGAATATCTGCGGGCGATAAAGGGCGGCCGGTACAAGCCGGCCGGCCTTTCAGGTAATTTCCCGCAGCGCTTCTCGCTTGAAGGATCAATGCCGCCCGTCTACCAGCAGTCGCTTCAGGGCGCATGCGTGGCGAACGCGGTGACTGCGCTTCTCGAATACTACAACGACTGCAAGACGCGCCTGAGCGTGCAGTATCTCCATGCCGCCACGAAGGAGATCGAGCGCGCCGGGCTGGAGCGCAATCTCGCGGCGCTGCGCGCGGGAGAGAGGCTGGACCCGGAGTTCGAGGCGGTGTGCCACGCCGAGCTGATGCAGCTGCGGATGATAGCGGACGCGAACGGCGGGATGTCCGCTCCTGCCACGATGCCGTATCTCGCCCAGTTCGAGAGCGGGATGAGGACGCGTTTCGAGGCCGCAAGCGGGTGTCTTCTGAGAAGCAGCTTCAAGGCCGTCGAGACGTGCGGAATCTGCCGCTACGCCGTGTGGCCGTCGGCCGGAGCAAGGGCGACATCGCTCTTCGGCTCGGCTTCTGGCGGAGAGTTTCCGCCCAACGCCCATGAAGACGCGGCAAAGCGCCGCGTGACGAACGGCATATACCTCCTCGCGATGCCGAACAACGTGGACGAGATCAGGGGCATTCTCTCGGGGGCCAACGACAGGCGCCCGATGCCCGTTGCGGTGACGGTGGACTTCTTCGCCGGCTGCGACGGCGAGATGTATTCCTTCCCCGATGCGGAGGAGACCGGCGATGGCCAGCTTGTTTCCAAAAACGAATGGCTCGGCCGTCATGGGCTTCTCGTGGTGGGATACGAAGACGATCCCAAGACCATTGGCGGCGGATACTTCATTATCCGCAACTCCCTGGGCGAAGACTGGGGCAACAAGGGATACGGACGCATGCCGTATGCCTATCTCGAATGCTTTGCCCTCGAGGCGGGCACGATACTACAGAACATGGTGGACTACGCGGGCGACGGGTATGGTGGCCAGCGCGTGGCGGAAAAGGCTCCAAAGAAGCGTAGATGGTCCACGATCATGTTGAATCTTCTCATCGCAGTCGCCCTCGTGGCGGGAACAGTGGCGGTGGGAGTATACTTCGACGATCCTCTGGGTCTGCGGCACGAGAAGCCTGTGCCACCTCCGCCGTCATCGGTGCCATCTCCTAGACCTGAGCCGGCGGAAAGACCTGCGCCTGCACCAGAGGCTCCGCCTGCGCATCCTGTTGCCGCAGAGCCTGCGGGTTTTGCGCCGCAACATCGTCCGTCGGAGCCTCCGCCGCTGCACGCGATTCCGCTGGACGGCGAAGAAGCCGTGCCATGCGTGGTGCGCATCTCGGCAAAGGCGAAGGGCGAGACGCTTCCGATGATCGAAAAGATGCTGCCTGACGTGAAGATGGCGTGCACGGCGGACGAGAAGGGCGTCACATGCAGGCTCGTGATTTCAAGAAAGAGATTCCTCATGTGCGCTCGCGCC
>JAFUDL010000550.1 GCA_017459225.1 Kiritimatiellia bacterium | reverse complement strand
CCACTGTGGACGGCGTTAGCTCGTGTGTGCGAATCCACGTGAAATGAAGCGTGAATCATCGCCGTTGCCGCCGCGTTCGTTTTGTGCTAGAATATTCGGCGTTGGGGATACTGGCAAGGAAGGAAAAGCGATGAAACTCAACGCAAGAGGTCTTTATGCCGCCACCGTCGTGGCGGCATGCGTGTGTGCCGTCTCGTCCGCGCGCGCGGCGAGTCCGCACATCGGCTACATCTATCCGTCTGGCATCCAGGCCGGCACCACGAACCGGGTGATCGTGGGCGGCCAGTACATGTGGGGCGTGCGCGAGGCACTGCTGAGCGGCCCCGGCGGACTGCATGTGACGGAGGTGGAGGCCGTGCCGGGATTCCCCAACCCGACGGGCGACCAGCGGCGGTATCTTACGAAATGGCTTGCCCAGATCGCAGAGGGCAACCGCGAACAGCCGCCGCTGCCCGTAGACAACGAGCACTTCAACGAATGGCGCAGCAACAGATGGTGGAGCGTTCTTGGCACGCTGGACGCGCAGAAGATCGCGATCGTGGAGGACAACCTCTTTACGCCGCGCAACCCGCTGCAGATGTCGCCGTCGATAGGCCAGAAGATGCTGGTGACGATCGTGGCGGACCGAGATGCCAAGCCCGGCGTGCGCGAATTCCGCCTGATTGGCCCCGGCGGAATCTCGGAGCCTAAGCCGTTCGTGGTCACAACGGCGCCGCGCCAGGAGGAGCCTCTCTACCGCGCTCCCATGCGCCGCCTCAAGGATCCTCCCACCGTTGAGCGCATTCCATCCGTGCTGGACGGGCAGATACGCCCCGGCTCCACAGACGTGTGGCGCCTGCCCCCGCTGAAGAAGGGCAGAGTGCTCACGTTCCGCGCGATGGCCCGCGAGTTCCAGCCGTACATAGGCGACGCGGTGCCTGGTTTCTTCAATCCCGAGCTGCGCATTGTGAACGCCGCCGGGCGGGAGGTGGCATTCGCGTCCGACTACTTCTACCATCCCGATCCGGTGTTGACCTTCACGGTGCCGGCGGATGGCGACTACAGGCTTGAGATTCACGACACTCTCTACCGCGGCCGCGCAGACTTCGTGTATTCCGTTCACATTTCCGAGGGACCGGCGAAGCCGCCAGTGCGCAGCCTTTCGCTCGCACCTCTGCCGCGGTACACCGTGCCGGGCTATTCGATGGTGACGCAGTTCATGGGCGTGGTGAAGGCTCCGGGTGAAGTCTGCCAGCACAAGTTCAGAGTGAAGAAGGGCGGAAAGTACGTCTTCGACATTCTCGCGCGCCGCGTTGGTTCGCCGCTTGACGCGCGCGTGTGCGTGGAGGACGAGACGGGGAATACGGTCGCGACCTTCAGCGACGTCACGAACACGGTGCATGTGGGCACGGTGATCCAGGCGGAATGCGATCCCGTGGGCACCGTTGCGCTCGCTCCAGGCAAGTATGTGGCGAAGGTGGTGGACGAGGCCGGCAAGGGCGGCGGAGCGTACTTTTACACGCTGCGCATTCACCGTCCTGCGCCTCGTTTCGAGGTGTGGGCGAACTGCAGCGGATTCGCGGTCAGACCGTGGGGACGCGTCAACATGCCGGTGGAGGTTATTCGCCGCGATGGCTTCGACGGCGAGATTCGCATTGAGGAGAACGATTTCTTCAAGTTCAAGCCCAATGTGATTCCGGCGGAATCCAACTCCGTGGTGATCGCCGCCATCTCCAAGCGCCGCACCCCCTGCCCTGCCACGAACATCACCGTCTGGGCCTCGTCCGTGAAGAAACCCCAGTTGCGCACCACCGTTTCGCCCGCCAACAAGTACAACCAGGCGTTCGCTTGGGACCACTATGTGCCAGCAGGCAGCTTCGTCTTCCGCGGCTTCCCCGCGCCGCCTCCGAAGAAGCCCCAGCCCAAGAAATCCCAGCCGCCCGCAGCCGCCGCGGCCAAGCCCGCAGCACCTGCAAAAGCGGCAAACCCCGCAATGCCTCAGCCGAAGCCGGGCAAGTGACGCATCGATGAGGATACTTCTCGCAGAGGACGAGCCATTCGTACGCGAGGGGCTTGTGGCCCTGCTCGAAAGCGAGGGCTACGAGGTGAATGCCGCGAAGGACGGCGAGGAGGCGCTTGCGATGTTCAGGGCGCGCCGCCCCGACCTTCTTCTTCTTGACGTGATGATGCCCGGGCTTTCCGGCTATGACGTGTGCCGGGCTGTGCGTGCGGAGGATGAGACTTTGCCGATTCTCTTTCTCACCGCGAAGGACGGCGACGCGGACGAATTGATCGGCCTTGGCCTTGGCGCAGACGACTACATCTCGAAGACGGCCTCCGAACGCGTCAAGCTTGCGCGCATCGCCTCCGCTCTGCGCCGCGCATCCGCACAGGACGGTCTCACGCAGGGCGACTTCACATTTGGCTCCTGGACGGTCGATGCAGCCAACTGCCGCCTCGTGCATGGTTCGGAGGTGGTGGAGCTCTCCACGCGCGAAGTCGAGATTCTCCGTTGTCTGCGCCAGAAGCCCGGCGAGATATTTTCGCGCGACTACCTCATCACGCGCTTCTGGGGCGTAGACTTCGAAGGTTGCGAAAACGTGCTCACGGTCACCCTCCACCGACTGCGCGAGAAACTGGGAACTGACGCTCCGCGCATCGCCACCGCCCCGCGCAAAGGCTACTTCTACGCGCAGCCAGGTCCAAGATGACCGAAGGGCAAAGGCGGCAGGGGTATAGTCGCGTGACGGGCATCAGGCGATCTCGGGCCTGATGGTCTGGCAGCCGATTGCCGACAGTGCGGCGGAAAGGCGAGCGAACTGGGATTCGTCCTCGTAGGTGCCAACGATCGCGCCGCCGGATCCTGCGAACTTTGCGGACGCGCCTGTTGCGCGGGCGGCCATCACCATGGCGCGGTTTGCGGGGGCCACGTTGAAGATGCGGTCGCGCAGGTCGAAGTTCGCGTTGACGAGTGCGGGAAGAAGGTCCGTGCGGCCGGATAGGAGGGCGTCGCGGCCCTGCTGGGCGATGTCGGCGAACTCGCCCATGGCGGCAAGGATGTCAGGCTTCTTCTCCTCGAAGAGGACGCGCAGCTTCTTGTGGTATTTTCCGGAGACCTCGGCGCGTTTGGGGTCGTAGGCGACGTAGAGGCGCGGAAGGAGGGCGGGGTCGAGGCGTTCGTAGCGGCCGTAGCCGGTTGACTCGACTAGCGACTTCTCGAAGTCCATGAAGACGCATCCGCCGTACATCTGGATCACGCGGTCCTGGAGCCCGCACTGGATGTCAAGCTCGTCGCGTTCGGCCTCGAGGCAGAGAGTGGGGGCGTATTCAAGTGGAACCTCTACGTTGTAGAACTGCTGAAGGGCCTTGAGCATGGCGGTGCAGATCGCAGAGGAGCCAGAGAGCCCGACGAGGCGCGGGATGTTGGATGTGTAGCGGACGGTGAAGTTCTTCTGAGGAAGGGGGATCGCCTTGTCGCGGCAGTAGAGGAAGAAGAGCTTGGCCACGGCCTTCATGAGGCGGATGCCGCCGTAGTATCCGAAGAGCTGGATGTCGCGCAGAAGGTCGTCAGGCGAAGAGAAGGTGGCGTCGTCCACGTCGCCCGGCACGAAGCCCAGCTCAGGCGTCTCGTACATCAGGATCTCGGCCGCGAAGTTGCTGAACGCGAACGAGATCGTCTTGCCGAAATAGCCGTCCGAAGGGTTGCCGAGGAACCCTGCGCGGGCGTATGAACGTGTG
>JAFUDL010000549.1 GCA_017459225.1 Kiritimatiellia bacterium | reverse complement strand
TTCCTTCGGAATCAGTCCAGTCAACGATGTACGCGCCAGTTGTATAGTCATGCGCCAGTGCTTCGTCTTTCTTGGCGACTACGGCCTGGGCCCTGGCGAGCGCATCGCCTGTAGTAATGGCCGCCGCCGTGCTGGACGTGTCGACTTCGGAGCCGGCGGTGCCCATCATTCCAGACGAATCAGTGGTAAAAGTCGAATCGTTGGCGGGGCGGCGAGTCGTGTCGTGCTTATACACAAGCGTGAGCCCGCCGGATTCCAGACTGGCAATCACGTCGTCTGTAACAGCTTCGGCGCTGAAAGTGTAGCCGCTCTGGGCATACAGTCCCACCGAGCCGTTGCCTTGTCCGAATCCGGACATCTGGGAATAAAGTTCGTCATCGGTTCCAATCAACGAGTCAAGCCTGTTCGGCAGTGCCCAGTTGTGCAGGAACGACCAGTGCTTGATCGCCTTTGAAATCGTTCCGATGTCGCTGATTTCCATCGCGGTCTTCGCGCGCTCGTCGAGGCGGTTGTAGGTTACGGCCACGCCTGCGCCGATTACGGCGATGATGGCGACGACCACGAGGAGTTCGATCAGGGTGAAGCCTGACTTCTTGCTTGCTTTCATTTTGATTGTTCTTTCTTGTTTTGGCCGGTCATGCGCAACGCATGATCCGACCGTGTTGCTTTCCTTTCCTTTGGGCGGCCCACCCGCCTCGTTGATGATTCCCGTTCGCCGTCCGGCGCCGGGCGTTTGCTTTTTAGATCCCGTTCCCCTATCCTCAAGGGGCAACGTTTGAAATGTTCGCCGCGGAAGAAGCGGCGGGCGTGTTCTGGAAATCCACCACAAAGCGGTATTCGCGCCCCGCGCGAATGACGACTTCTTTCTGGTGTCGCGCAAGGATGCGCATGTCCATCTCAAGATGGCCCCAGCCGTCGTGGAGAAGGTACTCGTCGAGAAGCGCGTTCAGGCGCGTCTTGAGCTTCTTCACCGCAGGTGTTTCAAGGATGGATCGATCTGCTGCCATGGCTTTTTCTTCTGGCCTTCTAGGTTCTCTAGTAAGTTTTCTAGATTTTTCCTTCTGCCTTCAGCTTGGCCTTTAGTTCGGCGTATGGATCCTCGCCGGTCACGATCTGGCGGACGGCCTTGGCGGCTTCTGTCGCGGCGGCAAGGTCCTCGGCGTCCGGATGGCTGGCGGCTGCGGCCCAGCGGGCCTCGGTCTCCGGCGTGGCGGCGTGGGGATTGCCTGGCACCTTCGGCATCTTGCGCATCTGCTCGATGAGCTTCGGGTCGATCGCGCCCTGGCAGTGCCAGGAACCGATCTGCTCGCATCCCGATCCGTAGTAGGACGCCGCCGTGTAGGCGCACTTGAACGCATGGGCGCTCTTCGGCTTCGCGCCGAGCGTGAAGAACGAGAACACCTTCTTGCCCGTGATCTTCTTCATGTAGTCCATGGACTTCTGGTCGGGATGTCCTCGGTCCACCCAGAATCCTATGGCCACAAGATCGAATTCCGCAGGGTCGGGGGCGTTTGCCACGTCGAAGATTTCGGCACCCTCGCCGAGTCCCGTGCAGAATGCCTCGGCAACCTTTTTCATATTGCCTGTTAGCGTAGAATACACTACAGCAGCTTTCATGTTTTCCTTTCTTTAACTTGCCTGTTTGGCAGAGATTGCGTTTATGAACTCCTCAATTCCGCTCGAGCGGTCTAGCACTCTGACGGCGTTGGCTTCCGCATTGGCATAGAGCCGCATGCGGCGAAGCGATTCGTCCGCTACGCCGTACACGCGCCATGCCCCGTGGTGGACGGGAGTCGCGGGAATCCTTTGCATGAAGCCAGCCACGTCCTTGAGCGGATAGCCGATGAAGATTCCGACTTCGTGCGGCAGTTCTTTCCCATTTGCACGACGGCAGAGAGTAGCGAGCATTTGGTGCATAGTCCCATCCTGCGGATATCCAAGCCTCGCCAGCCAGCGGCGGTTGCGGGGCGCTTGAAGCGTTGCCTGAAGGGCAGGAGGATTGTAGAAAAGCACCAGCGAGCTCTTGTCTTCGACCTTCAGTTCAACGTATTCAAGGCCAAGGATCTCATAGATGTCGCTACGGTAGAGGCATACGCGAAGTCCCTCCTCGTTGACCGACGAGTAGCAGTGCCTGACGCGCAGCAGCTCGGCGGGCTTGATGCCCTGCCGCACCACCGCAGTCTTCACCAGCAGGAACTTCAGCAATTCCTTTCGGTGCAATTCGTCTATTCTGTCGCTTTGTTTCTTCATAGCCTGGCTTGCCTCAAAAAGTTAGCCTATTATAACATATTGGCGCGGCGCAGTCAATAGCCTTGGCTAACTTTTTTGCCGATGCGCCATTGCGGGCTTGTTTATCTCCACGCGTTCTGATATACTTTTGTGCGTGGGGCATCGTAGAAAATCGTAATAGGCACTAAAGGAAAAAGATGAACAAGAAGACATTTGCCGTATGTGCGGCGTCTATCGCCGTTGGCATGTGCATGGCCGCGAACGACTATCCGTTCCGCGCCGCCGACATGACGAACGTCTCAATCCGCGCGGGCTTCTGGCTGCCGCGCTTCGAGACGAACCGCATCGTGACGGTGCAGGCCGACTTCCGCAAGAGCGAGGAGACGGGCCGCATCCACAACTTCGAGGCGGCCGGCAGGCGTGAAGGGCATGGTTTCCGCGGCATCCCGTTCGACGACTCCGACGTGTACAAGATCATCGAGGGCGCGGCCTACACGCTCTCCACGCACCCAGACCCCAAGCTCGAGAAGTACCTCGACGATCTCATCGCCAACATCGCCCGCGCGCAGGAGCCCGACGGATACCTCTACACCGCTCGCACGCTCGGCTTCAACTATGGTACGGACAAGAACGGCAACGTCAAGTACGGCATGATGGGCCCCACCCGCTGGAGCCGCTGCGACCACGGCCACGAGCTCTACAACATCGGCCACATGTACGAGGCAGCGGTCGCCTACTATCAGGTCACGGGCAAGCGTTCGCTCCTCGACGTCGCCATCCGCAGCGCCGACCTCGTCTCGCGCACGTTCGGATTTGGTCCCACCCAGCTCCACGAGGCCCCTGGCCACGAGGAGATCGAGCTCGCCCTCTGCAAGCTCTACCGCGCCACCGGCGAGCCGCGCTATCTCAAGATGGCCAAGACCTTCCTCGACATGCGCGGACGCAAGGACCTACGCCACACGTGGAACGCCGGCCTCCAGGACCACGTGCCCGTTGTCGACCAGCGCGAGGCCCTCGGCCACGCCGTGCGCGCCGGCTATCTCTACTGCGGCATGGCCGACGTCGCCGCCCTCACAGGCGACCGCTCGTACGTCGCCGCAATCGACGCCCTCTGGGAGAACGTGGTCTCGAAGAAGCTCCACCTGAACGGCGGCATCGGCGCGCACCGTCACGTCAACTACGCCGACAAGAGGCTCGGCAGCGCGGGCGAGGCGTTTGGCGACAACTATGACCTCCCCAACGAAGGCGCATACCTCGAGACGTGCGCCGCCATCGCTAACGCTCTCTGGAACCAGCGCATGTTCCTGATGCGCGGTGACGCGAAGTACATCGACGTCCTGGAGCGCGTGATCTACAACGGCTTCCTGAGCGGCATCTCTCTCGGCGGCGACGAGTTCTTCTACCCGAACCCGCTCGCATCGCGCGGCGGCTACCAGCGCTCGAAGTGGTTCGGCTGCAGCTGCTGCCCCGTGAACATCGTGCGCTTCATCCCGCAGATCGCGCAGTTCGCCTACGCTACGCGCGGTGACGCGGCTTACGTGAACCTCTTCGTGGCGAGCGACGCGAAGCTCGCTCTCTCCGGCGGCACCGTCAAGCTCTCGCAGGAGACAGACTACCCCTGGAAGGGCGCCTCCAAGATCACCGTTGCGGACATCGAAACCCGAAACCAGAAACCCGAAACTAGAAACCAGAAACCCGAAACCCGAAACTTTACCCTCAACGTTCGCGTGCCTGGATGGTGCGTGGGCCGTCCCGTGCCGAGCGACCTCTACACGCAGACCACGCCAGGTTCGCTGGCCGACTTCTCCGTGAAGGTGAACGGCAAGCCGTTTGCGTTCACGCCGGAGAAGGGCTATTGCGCGATCAAGCGCGAATGGAAGAAGGGCGACGTGGTGGAGGTCGCGATGAACATGCCTGTGAGGCGCGTGAAGGCGCATGACGCCGTGAAGCAGGACCGCGGCAGGCTTGCCGTGGAGTGCGGCCCGATCCTCTACTGCGCGGAAGGCGTGGACAACGGCGGGCGCGTCCTTGACAAGTCGATCGCCGCCGACGCCAAGTTCACGCCCGCCACGTGCAACATCCTCGGAAACGTCTATCCTGCCTTCACCGTTCAGGCCGCCTCCGTGCGTCGCGGTCTGCGCTCGAGCCGTGTGGAGAATGCAGTGCTCAAGCTTGTGCCGTATTTTGCGTGGTGCCACCGCGGAGCGGGCGAGATGCAGACTTGGTTCCCCGTCGCACCGCAGGTTGACAGCGCCAGCTTCGACTTCAAGCTCTCGGCCTCTTTCTGCTACCCGCGCGACAGCATCTCGGCCGCGTGCGACGGCGTGCTGCCAAAGGCGTCCAACGACGAGTCCATTCCGCGCCACACGTTCTGGGACCACAAGGGCACGGCCGAATGGGTGATGTGCGAGTTCAGCCAGGTTGAGGAGCTCAAGGGCGTTTCGGTGTACTGGTTCGACGACGGGAAGAATGGCAACTGCCGTCTGCCGGCGTCGTGGAAGGCGCAGTGGCGCGCCGCGAAGGATGCGCCTTGGCAGGACGCCGGCGGCCAAGGGCCGGTTGCGAAAGACAAGTTCTGCGCGCTTGACTTTCCTGCCCCGGTCAAGGCTCAGGCCGTGCGTCTTTCGATTCAGCTTCAGGAAGGCTGGAGCGGCGGCATCCTCGAATGGCAGTTCCGCTGATGTTGTTCCCATAGGACTGATGTCCTTGGCCTTATACGGCGGTCATGACGCCGTGAAAACGAAAGGAAGACGCGTATGGACGCAAGGACATCAATCTGCACTGCGCAGAGCCAGCTTGGGCTGCGCGCGGGGATTGCGTTGGCGCTGCTGGCGGCTGCCTTCTCCGCCGCGCGCGCCGAGACGGTGGTCTCGAATGCGTTTGGAAGGCTCGCGGTGAATTTCTGCCGCGAGGACCTTGTGCACTTCAGGTACGCGCCGGGCGGAGCGGAATTCACCCCGCAGGCCGTCTATGTGGCAAGGCAGGCGATCGAGAAGACCGATGCGGACTACGCGCCGGTGAAGGTTCGCGAGAGCCGTTCGCCCGATGGCGTGACGGCGGCTTGCGGAAAGACGTCCGTCTCGGTTGACGCCAAGACTCTGGGAATAGCCGTTTCCGTTGACGGGCGCGTGGTTTTCAGAAGTTCGGCCGAGGCCTTCTCGGCGGACGGAGAAGGGCGCAGGGCCTCGTTCGTGCGCGATGTCGCCGGCGAGGAGCGCTTCATGGGGCTCGGCAACATCCCTGGAAACGACTTCAAGTCGCTGGAGCTGCGCGACAGGACATACGACCTATGGCTCTCCGAGAAGAACGTGCACGCGATCGTCCCGCTCTGGTACAGCTCGTCGGGATACGGCATATACCTGTGCGGCTCCAACCGCGGGCGGATATCGTTCGCGCGCGACTATTCGGTGTCGCTTGAGGGAGGCGAGATGAACTTCTACTTCGTGTGGGGGCCGTCGTACAAGAAGATTCTCGCCAATTGGTCCGAACTTGCGGGTCGCATGCACATGCCGCCGCTCTACGCGCTCGGGCTCACGTACCGCGGCGCTGGAGGATTCAACGCGAAGGACCTCGAGAACGTGATCCGCGAGCAGCATGCGGCCGGCATATCGGTTGACGTCGTCGGCGTAGAGCCTGGCTGGCATTCCCGCGCCTATCCATGCAGCTTCCGATGGAGCGACAGGTTCAAGGATCCGAAGGGGTTTCTGGACGTCATGCACGGGCTCGGCGTGAAGGTGAACTTCTGGGAGCATCCATATTACTCGCCGGACTGCCCGATAGCCAAGGCTAGCGAGCCGTACGGACGCTGGGGCGGCGACATCGCGAAGGCCGAAGGCGTCGACAAGCGCTATGGCTTCGGCGGCTTCGTTCCCGACATGACGATTCCCGCCGCCCGCGACCTCTACTGGAAACTGCACGAGGACGTGCTCTTCGGCCTTGGGGCCGACGGCCTCAAGGTGGATGAGACCGACGACTGGGCGGTGGGCAGAAGTCTTGCCGTGAAGATGCCAAGCGGCATCTCATGCAACGCCTACCACAACCTCATCGGAACGCTGACGTGCAATTTCGTGCACGAACGCTGCCGCGACGTCTACGGCAGGCGCACGTTCCTCTTCAGCCGCGGCAACTGGGCGGGCATGCAGCGCTGGGCGACTTCGGCCTACACCGACTTCTACGGATTCGAGCAGTTCGTCATGTCCGTCATCGTGCAGTCGTGCTACGGCTCGTACTACACGCCTGAAATACGCAACCGCGAGACGCCGAACGACTTCGCCTACATGCGCCGGGCGGAGATGATGTTCCTCACGCCGTTTCCGATGTCGAACGAATGGCAGGAGAACGCGGTCGTGACGCGCCGCAGCAAGGCCGTGCTCGACTGCTACAGGAAATACAACGCCCTGCACTACAGCCTCATACCGTACATCTACTCGCTCTTCCGCGAGCAGAACAAGACGGGCATTGCGGTTGTGCGCGCGCTCCCGTTCGAGTTCCCGAACGACCCGGCGTCGTACGGCGCGTCCGATTCCTTCCTTCTCGGCCCGTCGCTTCTCGTTCGCCCGGTGGCGGATTTCACCAGCGCCTGCGATGCGAAGGTGCGCCTGCCAAAGGGATCGGACTGGACAGACTGGTGGAGGGGCGCCGTGT
>JAFUDL010000548.1 GCA_017459225.1 Kiritimatiellia bacterium | reverse complement strand
CTCGCGAAGGGCACGTTCGGCGTGTGCGACGCGGTGGCGACCGTGAAGGCCAACGGCGGAATGTCGATCATCGGCGGCGGCGACAGCGTTTCCGCGGTGAAGAAGAGCGGCAAGGCGGCCGAGATGAGCCACATCTCGACGGGTGGCGGCGCGTCCCTCGAATACCTCGAGGGCAAGGTGCTTCCCGGTGTCGCGGCGCTTGACGAGAAGTAAGTGCCTTGCGTAATGCCTAGTGCTTAGTGCCTAGTGCAAAAAGAGTGGCGCCCGATGCGAAGTTCGCGTCGGGCGTCATTGTTTTCATTCAACCTGGGCGCCACTTCATTTTCCAGAATATTTTTGCCTTTTCGCCGTGGTTGTGGAATCGGAGGGATTTTGATATAATAATCATCTCTCTATTTGGAAAAGGAAGTCAGAAAATGAGAATTGCAATTGGCGCCGACCATGGCGGATTCGAACTGAAGCTGGCGCTCGTGGCCGCGTTCCCCGAGGTGGAGTTCACGGACGCGGGAACGTTCACGGCTGATAGCTGCGATTATCCGGACTTTGCGGATGCTGTGGCAGAGGCGGTGGCCGCTGGAGAGGCGGACTTTGGCGTGCTGGTGTGCACCACGGGCATGGGAATGTCCATGGCCGCAAACCGTTTCCAGAACGTGCGCGCAGCGCTCTGCCGCGATGCGGACGACGCCCGCATCGCCCGTGCCCACAACGGCGCGAACGTGCTTTGCCTCGGGCAGAAGCGCACCGACGCCGCGACTGCGGCGGAGATTCTCGAGGCGTTCGTCGAGACGCAGGTGGACGACGCCGAGCGCCATGCGCGCCGCCGCGCGAAGCTTGAGCGCGCGCAGCGCCTGAGCGACTTCTCGATCCTTGCCGAGGCTGATCCCGAGATATACGCCACCATCAAGGCGCAGGTCACCCAGGAGGACACCGAGATCAACCTCATCGCCTCCGAGAACACTTCGTCCCGCGCCGTCCGCATCGCGGCGGGCAGCGTTCTCATGAACAAGTACGCCGAGGGCTATCCGGGGAAGCGCTGGTACTCCGGCTGCCTGCCCGTCGACGCCGCGGAAGAGCTCGCCCGCAAGCGCGCATGCGAGCTCTTCGGCGCCGACCACGCGAACGTGCAGCCACACTGCGGCTCCGCCGCCAACATGGCCGTCTACTTTGCCACCATCAAGCCCGGCGACACGATTCTCTCCATGAGCCTCGACCAGGGCGGACACCTCTCGCACGGCTCGCCCGTCAACTTCTCTGGCAAGATCTACAACATCGTGCCCTACACCGTCGACAAGACCACCGAGATGCTCGACTACGACGCCATCGAACGCCAGGCGCTCGAGGTGAAGCCGAAGATACTTCTCACCGGCGCTAGCGCCTATCCGCGCCGCATCGACTTCAAGCGCGTGCGCGAGATATGCGACAAGGCGGGATGCATCATGATGGTCGACATGGCGCACATCGCCGGCCTCGTGGCGGGCGGCGCGCACGAGTCGCCCGTTCCCTACGCCGATTTCGTCACCACCACCACGCACAAGACGCTTGGCGGGCCCCGCGGCGGCATGGTGCTGTGCAAGGAGAAGTGGGCGAAGGCGCTAGACAGCGCGGTGTTTCCGGGAATGCAGGGAGGTCCGCTCGAGAACATCATCGCCGCCAAGGCCGTCTGCTTCCGCGAGTGGATGAGCCCCGAGAAGAAGGACTACGCGCAGCGCGTTGTGGCGAACTGCAAGGCGATGTGCAAGGCGGTGCAGGACCGCGGCTACCGCATCGTCTCGGGCGGCACCGACAACCATCTCTTCCTCGTGGACGTGAAGTCCACAAGGGGCATCACCGGCAAGGACGCGGCGGCGGCCCTCGACAACGCCGGCATCGTCGTGAACAAGAACACCATCCCCTACGACACGGAGAGCCCCTTCAAGACGAGCGGCATCCGCGTGGGGCCGGCCTCCATCACGACGCGCGGCATGGGCGAGGCCGAGGCCACGCTCATCGGCACGTGGATCGCGGACGTTCTCGACGACATCACGAACGTGAAGACGCAGGAGGAGGTCAAGGCCAAGGCCAAGGCCCTCACCGCGCGCTTCCTCGTGCCCTGACGGACGGCATTGCCGCACGCATGGCTTGGCGCCTCGGACGTTCGCCCGGGGCGCGTATTAGTAAAAGAAAGGCAAACATGGAAAAGAAGAATCATCTGTTCAAGGCCGAGATAAAGGAGATGCTCGACCTCGTGGTCAACTCGCTCTACTCGAAGAAGGAGATCTTCCTGCGCGAGCTAATATCAAACGCGTCAGACGCAATCGACCGAGCGAAATACCTCGGGCTCACGCAGCCCGAACTCGTGGCCGACAATCCGGAGTGGCGCATCGACATCGTGGCCGACAAGGACTCCAAGACGCTCATGGTCTCAGACAACGGCAGCGGCATGAACGCCGAGGAGCTTGAGAAGAACCTCGGCGTGATTGCATCCTCCGGCACCAAGGCGTTCCGCGCCGCGCTCAAGGAGAAGGGCGGCGCCAACCTTCCCGAGCTCATCGGCCAGTTCGGCGTGGGATTCTACGCCGCGTTCATGGTGGCGGACAAGGTTCGCGTGGTCTCGAAGAAGCGCGGCGAGAGCGCCGCCTACCAGTGGGAGAGCGACTGTGGCGGCTCGTACTCGATCGAGGACGGCGCGCGCGACGGCTTCGGCACGAGCGTGATGCTGCACCTGCGTCCTGAATTCGAGGAGTACCTCGACGAGTGGCGCATCGGGGAACTCGTGAAGAACTACTCCGACTTCATCGCCTATCCGATCTACTTCAAGGGCCTGCCCGAGAAGAAGGAAGAGAAAAAGGACGGCGAGGAGGAGAAGAAGCCCGAGCCCCCGAAGCCGCTCAACACGATGGTCGCCCTCTGGAAGCGCGCCAAGAAGGACGTGAAGCCCGAGGAGTACAACGAGTTCTACAAGCACCTCACCCACGACTACACCGATCCCCTCGAGACGATCCACTTCTCCGGCGAGGGACAGGTGGAGTTCAAGGCACTCCTCTTCCTGCCCAAGCAGGCAGGCATGGACATCTACATGCCCAACACTAAGCGCGGACTCTCGCTCTACGTGCGCAACGTATTCATCGGCGACGACTTCGAGATGCTGCTGCCCGAGTACCTGCGCTTCGCGAAGGGCGTGGTGGACTCGTCCGACCTGCCCCTCAACGTGAGCCGCGAGATGCTGCAGGACGATGCCGTGATCCGCAAGATCAAGCAGGCCGTCACGTCCAAGATACTCTCCACGCTCCAGGAGATGAAGGACAAGAAGTCCGACGCGTACAACGACTTCTACGCCACCTTCGGGCGTATCCTCAAGGAGGGGCTGCGCACCGACTACGCGAACGCGGAGCGCATCAAGAAGCTGCTCATGTATTTCTCCGCGAAGACTCCCGAGGGCAAGCGCATTTCCCTGGACGAATACGTGAAGGCGATGCCCAAGGACCAGAAGGACATCTACTACCTCACGGCGGAGCGCCTCGAAGACGCACGCCACTCCCCGCAGATCGAGAAGGCCGTGAAGAGCGGCTGCGACGTTCTGTTCTTCGTGGATCCCGTTGACGAATGGCTCGTGGACGACCTGCGCGAGTACGAGGGCAAGAAGCTCGTTGACATCGCCAAGGGCGACGTGCAGTTCGGCAGCGAGAAGGAGCAGAAGGCCGAGAAGGAGGCCAACGAGAAGGCCGCTGAAGACCTCAAGCCCCTCATAGACGCCGTGAAGGATCAGCTCAAGGACAGCGTGGCCGACGTGAGGCTCTCCACTCGCCTTGCGGATTCGCCGTGCTGCCTCGTGGCGGGCGAGCACGCGCTCTCCGCATCGATGGAGCGCATGCTCCGCGCAATGGGGCAGGACGTCCCCCACGAAAAACGCCTTCTCGAGATCAACGCCACGCATCCCCTAGTCGCGAAGATGAAGGGCCTTTCCGGCGACGAGCTGAAGGACGCCGTGGAGCTCCTCTACGACCAGGCGCTGATCGCCGAGGGTTCCGCCGTGCCAGATCCCGCACGCTTCACGAAGCTGCTCACGCAGCTGATGCTCAAGTAGTTCGGACGAGTTGTGATGGGAGCAAGAGGCAGCGTTCTTGTGACGGGCGGCGCGAAGCGCATCGGCGCGGCCATCTGCGCCACGCTGCGCGCGCGCGGATGGAACGTTCTCGTGCATTCGCGCGCGGCCGACAACCCGCTCTGCTCCGACCTCGCCGAACCGCTAGGCGCCGCGCGCCTTTTCCAGAAGGCGTGCGACGCCGCGCCTGATCTCTGCGCCATCGTCAACAACGCGGCCGTGTTCTCTACGGCGCGCGAGCTGCCTGCGGACGACGCCGCGCGCATGATGCGCGTGAACGCCGAGTCGCCCGAGAAGCTTTCCACTCTGCTCGGCCTGCGCCTCATGGAGCATGCGCCGTACGAAGGCGCCGTCGTGAACATTCTCGACGCGCGCATTCTGCGCCTTGCCGCCGATGCGTCGCCAACGCCATACGAGCGTTCGAAGGTGGCGCTGCGCGATTCGATGATGAAGACGGCCGGTCTTTTCGGCTCGTGCCTGAGGGTGAACGCCGTCGCGCCGGGTCCTGTGCTGGTGCCCGTTGACGTGGCGAACCGCGAGAAGGGCGGAGAGGTGCTGCTGAATCATCGTCCGTCGCCAGAAGACGTCGCAGAGGCGGTGGCGTTTCTGCTTGAGGCGAGATCGGTCACCGGGCAGATCCTCGCCGTTGACTCCGGCCAGTCGTTCCTGTGATGGCTCGTTCAAGAATCGAGGAAATGGAGGCTGGGCGCAGGGTATGGCGGCAAACGAGATGGACATCGGAATGTGCCCAAGGTGTGGACGCGAACTCGTACGCGGCACCACGCCAACGGGCAAGGTGTGCTTTCGCTGTCCGTCATGCGGCGGCGTTGCGGTTACGCTGCCCGCGCTTCGCGAATCCATAGGCGCAGAAAGCATCGCCGCGCTTACGGCCGCCGCGCGCACGGCCGAGCGCACTGGATGCGCATGCCCGGGATGCGGCGGCGACATGAGCCTTCTCAAGGTCGGCGCTGGCAAGGACAAGATCGAGGTCGACGTTTGCGGGCGCTGCCTTTCGGTTTGGTGCGACAAGGGCGAATACGAGGCGCTTGCGCCACCTCCTCCGCCGAAGCCCGATCAGCCGACAATGAAGCAGCTGCTTGAGCGCACATCTCCGAAGGCACGTGAGCGCTATGCCGCTACAATGGTTGATTCGCTGCCGGAGGAAGTCTCGCTCGCGAACTTCGATCTTGAAGACATCTTGTACGACGTGGTGCGGCTCGTCATCGGCGCGCCTTCGCTCTGGCGGAAAGTCAGGCCCGTCTCGCCGATATTCGCCATAGCGCTCGCGCTCTCCCTGCCGATTGCGCAGGCATGCATATTCTACAGCTACCACGACATTGGAACCGGCGGGGGGAACCTCTCCCCATATCGCGACTTCTGGATCCTCTCTGAGAAGATGGTCCAAAAATGCGGCTTTGACATTTCCCATCCGCTGACGGCGATCACTTTCCCCTTTGTGCAGGCTTCGGGAAGGATAGCATTGATCTACGCATTCTTTCTTTTCGTGCCGCTTGCCGTGGTGGAACGACGAATTGGGCATCGCAGGTTCGTGCAGATGTTTCTCAAGCTTATGGCGGTCTCGGTGTTGGCACAGGCGCTGTTCGTGGTCGTTGGGGCTACGTCGGGAAGGCTCGTCGGCATCGTTCCAGTTGCGCTTGGATTTCTCGCGTATTCTTCTTTCGCATGGCCGGATCTGCGCATCAAGGATTCGCTCGGTCTTTTGAGCATCTATTCCGGAATAGTCGGCTTGGCATTGCTTGTCTATGCGCTGCTTGGCGACTCCACTCGAGAGTATCTTTCGATGGGCGTTGGCGCGATTGCCGCCTGCATTGCGCTCGGCGCGTTTCTTGGCCGCCGTCTGCGCCTGGCAAATGAAAGAGGGGCCAGTTCATGAATGTGCAAAGAGGATTCACCTCGTTTAACTGGATTGTGATGGTGGCATGGGTGTGCCTTGCGCTTACGTGCGCCGCGCAGGCGGCGCGTCCATGCAGTCCGAACGTTATCTTCATCCTTGCAGATGACCTTGGCTATGGCGATACGGGTGTCACTTGGCAGAGCGCGCGGGCGGAAGGTCTGCCGCGGATCAGCACCCCCAATCTGGACCGCCTCGCCCGCGAGGGCGCCGTGATGCCGAACCACTACTGCGCCGCGCCGGTGTGCGCGCCAAGCCGCGCCTCGATTCTGACGGGCCGCGTGCAGGGCGAATGTTCGCTGCGCGACAACTGCTTCGACCGCGCCTTTTCCGAGACCAACACGCTTGGCACCGTCATGCGCAATGCCGGGTATGCGACATGGGCCGTGGGCAAATGGGGTATTGCAGGCGGCGGCGAGTCGAAGCAGCCCGTAACGTCGCATCCTCTCGACAGGGGATTCGACTACTTCTACGGATTTCTCGACCACATGGCCGGCCACACTTACTACCACTACGACGGCTATGTGCGCAACGCCTTCATGGGCATCACGGAGAACCGCACCAACGCCACCGAGTCAGCAAAGGGAATCTATTCAACCGATCTCTTCACGGCCAAGGCGAAGCAGCTCGTCTCGGAGCATCTGGCGCGCGATAAGGAGAAGCCGTTCTTCCTGTATCTTGCCGTCAACACGGTCCATGGATCTGGAATATGCGGCGACGATCTCAAATGCAGAAAGACGCTGCATGTGCCCGGCAGGCCTTATCCCAAGGAGGGCGTAAGCTGGCCTCTCAAGCCGGAACCGAAGGCGAAGCGCAACACGTGGATCGATCCTGCATACGCGAATCTACCGCAGATGGCGGCGCGATATGCAACTGCGGTGACGCGTCTCGACTATGCGATCGGCGACATCATGCGCCATCTTGTGCGGCTAGGAATCGACCGCGACACGATGATCATATTCACTTCCGACAATGGTCCAGCCGACGAGTATGGCGCCGATCCGCGCACATTCGCCTCCGCAGGGCCATTCGACGGATTCAAGCGCGATGTGTACGAAGGCGGGATGCGCGTGCCGGCGTTTGTGCGTTGGCCGGCGAAGATTGCGCCGGGCACTGTGGAGCGTGCGCCTTCGCAGTCGCACGCCTGGATGAATTTCCTCGCAGCGGCAGCCGAAGGACGTTATGAGCCGATGAAATCGCTTGTCTATACGCAGTACGAGTTTCCCTGGGGCGGCAGAACTGAAGCGTTCAAAGAGTTCCGTGCACGCAAGGGAGAGGTGCGCGGGCTTCAGCAGATGGTGCGTGTGGGCGACTGGGTGGCGCTTCGCGTGAGGATGCGCGAAGGTGGGGCGAAGGTGAGGCTATACAATGTGGCGAAGGATCCGTTCCAGACGAACGACCTTGCCGACGATCCGGAGCAGCGTTCGCGCCTTGCAGAAATGTCCGCCATCCTCGACGCGCGCCTTCGTCCGTGAACGCTAGGTGCTTGGCGTAAGGCGCTGAAGGTGCAGGATGCGCTGGTTGGACGAGCCGCGGAAGCGGAGCGTGATGTCCTTGAGCGATTCGACGAATGGGCCATCCACAAGCACGTCGATCACGGAGAGCAGTTCGTCCGTCACCTCGGTGCGCCAGCGGCTCTCCTGCTGGAGGTCGCGCTCAAGCACGCAGCCTGTGTAGCACCAGATGTTCTTGGAGCTGCCGAAGCGCGCGCGCACGCGGCGCAGAAACGGTAGAAGCGCGCGCTGGTTCTCGGGCTCCATGGGTTCGCCGCCGAGAAGTGTGAGGCCGACGATCCAGGGGTGGTCGAGTTCGGCGATGATGAAGTCCTGCGTCTTCTCGGTGAACGGCTTGCCGGCGGCGAAGTCCCAGGTGTCGGGGTTGAAGCAGCCCTTGCAGTGGTGGGTGCAGCCCGAAACGAACAGCGACACGCGCACGCCCTCTCCGTTCGCGATGTCGCTGCCGATTATGCCTGAATAGTTCATCGTGGCCCTAGCAGCGTTCGCAGCCGCAACTGCCCTCGTGCAGATGCTCGGAGACGTGGAGGACGCGCTCCTTGATCTCCTGCGTGCGGCCCTGGTTCCAGTACTGGGAGCCGATGTAGCCGCAGGTGCGGCGGGCGACGTTCATCTTGTTCTGGTCGGTGTTGCCGCACTTGGGGCACTTCCAGATGAGCTTTCCGTTTTCGTCCTTGACCACCTGGATCTCGCCGTCGAATCCGCACACCTGGCAGTAGTCGCTCTTGGTGTTGAGCTCGGCGTACATGATGTGGTCGTAGATGAACTGCATGATGGAGAGCACGGCGGGAATGTTGTGCTGCATGTCGGGCACTTCGACGTATGAGATGGCGCCGCCGGGTGAGAGTTTCTGGAACTTGGCCTCGAGGGCGAGCTTCGCGAAGGCGTCGATGGGCTCCGTCACGTGCACGTGGTAGGAGTTCGTGATGTAGTTCTTGTCTGTCACGCCCTTCACGATGCCGAAGCGCTCCTGCAGGCACTTCGCGAAGCGGTAGGTGGTGGATTCGAGCGGCGTGCCGTAGAGGGAGAAGTCGATGTCGGAGGCCTTCTTCCACTTTGCGGTGTACTCGTTGAGCTTCTTCATGATGTCAAGGCCGAGGGCCTCGCCCTCGAACTCGGTGAGCTTCTTGCCGATGAGTGCGAAGACGCATTCCCAGAGGCCGGCGTAGCCGAGGGAGATGGTCGAGTAGCCGTGGAAGAGGAGCTCGTCGATCTTCTCGCCCTTTTCGAGGCGGGCGAGCGCGCCGTACTGCCATAGGATTGGGGCGGCGTCGGAGTATGTGCCCATGAGGCGGTCGTGGCGGCAGTTGAGGGCGCGGTGGCAGAGTTCGAGGCGTTCGTCGAGGACTTCCCAAAACTTTGCGAGGCGGGTCTCCTCAGAGGCGTCAGAGCCGGTTTCCTTGACTGCGGTGAGCGCAACGTCCACGAGGTTTATCGTCACGACGCCCTGGTTGAAGCGTCCGTAGTAGCGGTGCTTGCCGGGCGTGTAGTTCTTGGCCTTGGAGATGTTGCCGATGCCTGCGTCGGTGAAGCGGTCGGGCGTGAGGAACGAGCGGCAGCCCATGCAGGTGTACACGTCGCCCTTGAGCTCGAACATCATCTTCTCGCTGATGTAGTCCGGCACCATGCGCTTGGCGGTGCACTTGGCGGCGAGTTCGGTGAGGTACCAGTAGGGGGTGCCTTCCTTGACGTTGTCCTCTTCGAGCACGTAGATGAGCTTGGGGAATGCGGGGGTCACGTACACGCCCACCTCGTTCTTGACGCCCTGGATGCGCTGCTTGAGCATCTCCTCGATGATGACGGCTAGGTCCTTCTTCTCCTGCTCGGAGCGGGCCTCGTTGAGGTACATGTACACGGTGATGAAGGGGGCCTGTCCGTTGGTGGTCATGAGGGTGACCACCTGGTACTGGATGGTCTGCACGCCGCGCACGATCTCGTCGCGCACGCGCTTCTCGACGATTTCGGACTTCTTGGCGGCGTCGATGTCTGCGCCCAGAAGGGCGAGCTCCTCGTCAAGCTCGGCGGCGATCTTCTCGCGGCTCACCTGCACGAAGGGGGCGAGGTGCGTGAGCGAGATGGACTGGCCGCCGTACTGGTTGGAGGCGACCTGGGCGATGATCTGGGTGGCGATGTTGCAGGCGGTGGAGAAGGAGTGGGGGCGGTCGATGGTGGTGCCGCTGATGACGGTGCCGTTCTGGAGCATGTCCTCGAGGTTCACGAGGTCGCAGTTGTGCATTCGCTGCGCGTAGTAGTCCATGACGTGTAAGTGGAGGATGCCGGCGTCGTGGGCCTTCACCACCTCCTCGGGGAGGAGCAGGCGCTTTGTCACGTCCTTGGAGACGGCGCCTGCCATGTAGTCGCGCTGGACGGAGTTGATGGTGGGGTTCTTGTTGGCGTTTTCCTGCTTGGCCTCTTCGTTGGTGCAGTTGATGAGGGTGAGGATCTCGCCGTCGGTGGTGTTGCTGCGGCGCTTGAGGTCCTGGACGAAGCGGTAGGTGATGTACTTCTTTGCCACGAGGTGCGCGCCGGCCTCCTGGATCTTGGTTTCAACGATGTCCTGGATTTCCTCGACACCGAGGGCGCGGTCAAAGGATGCGGCGAAGTGTTCGATCTGGTCTGCGATGCGGTCGATGCGAGCTTCGGTGAGCTTGTCGGCGTCATCGACGGTTGCGTTTGCCTTGCGGATGGCGACGGCGATCTTTGATGAGTCGAATACGGCCTGCGAGCCGTCTCGTTTGATGATGTTCATTGATGGGCGTGTCTTTCTTTTTTGTCCCCGCGACGTCTTCTGGCTTCCGGGCGCATGAAATGTGGCGGTCTTCCCGGGTTGCCCCAGTGGCCGTCGCGCGCTTTGTCACCGGTTACAGCAGTTCGCACTGCGTCGGATTTGCACCGAACTTCCGTTTCGTGGAAACAACATGCAAGTATATCATAGTCGGGTGATGGGGTCAATGGCAAAAGCACAATATCTTGTGGTGTGTTCTCGTAAGGTGGTACAACATATAGCGCTTTGATGCTATCTGCTGGGTGGCTGAACAGTAGTCCCGGTAGTCCTGGTTGTCACGGATGTCCCGGTAGCCACGGCAGTGGCGCGCCATTGCTGTACATACGATGGGCGGCATGCGCGAAACCTCGAAACTTCGAAACCCATAAACTAGGAATCCATGGGGACAGTCCCCGCGCAACACTGCGGGGGACAGTCCCCGGCGAGGCTTGGGTATTACCGAAAAGTATAGAAAGCAGGATATGTCATCATTTGTCATTTCTTCTCAATG
>JAFUDL010000547.1 GCA_017459225.1 Kiritimatiellia bacterium | reverse complement strand
TACGGAGAAGCCGTGATAGCGCATGAACTGCACGAAGTCGTATTCCTCGAGGCCGCCCGTCAGTTCGTAGATTTCCTTGCAGGTCAGGCGCAGGAAGAAACTGCCCTCGCCGGCCTTCTCGCTGATGGTGGGCACGATGGAGACGTTGATGAAGTCGTTGGACGTCACGCGCGGCGTCACCTCGAGGGAGATGCCCCAGCTGAAGAACGCCTCCTTCGCGAACATGAGCTTGTCCTCGCCGGGTATCTGCACCATCTTCATGTCGAGGTCCAACGACTCGGCGTTGCCGTTCAGCGTGCGCTTGGCGGCGATCGCCACGTTCGGATACTTCTCCGTCATGTCCACTGTGGCCTGCTTGCCGCTAGCCACGATGATCTTCGGATTCGAGAATATCTTCGCGTCGCCGCTCGTGTCGAGCGCGCTGAGGACGAGCGACATGTCGGTGAACGAGAGCGTGCCCGAGAAGTACGTCACGCCGCCGTCGCGGCCTGTGTTGGTGGAGGTGGAGCTGGTGGTTGACGTGGTGGATTCACCTGCCGCGTTCCTCGTCTCCGTCAAAGACGAGGTCTTCGTGGACGTCTTTCCCGCCAGGCTGTAGTTCACCGTGTCGCCAGTCTTGGAAATAGTGCGCGAATAGTTCTGCACTGCGTTGCCGATGTTTCTCCTGTCGATTCCGCCGCCGAAGGATGCCGTGCCTCCCATTCCGTCAAGCATCGACCAGTCGATGCCGAGCTTGTGCTCCGCCGAGTTCTGCAGCTCCACGAACCTCGCCTCGATGTACACCTGCTTCGGCTCCACGTCTATCGCCGCTATCGCCTGCTCGCACGCGTCAAGAATCACGCCCGGCGCCGTCACCATTACCGAATTGGCCTCCGGAAAAGCCTGCGCTATGCGCGACACCTTCCACACCGTGCCGAAGTCGCCGCTCCACATCGTGTTGAAGCGCTCGGCCACGTCGGTTGCGGAGGCGTAGTTGAGCTTGAACGTGCGCGTGGAAATGCGGTGGCGCCTTTCCGTGGCCGCCACCTTGTCGGCCGCGGTGTTCACGGCGTTCACCGCCTCCACTACCGCGTCAAGCGCGGCCTGCTTCACCGTATCCGCAACAGCGGCCTGCACGAGGTTCGTCACCTCCGACGCCTGCACGCCCGCAGGAGCCGCAGGCACGACGGCACCTGCCACGTCGTTCGTCGAGACGGCATTCGCATCCGCCGCGGCAACTGCGTTCGTCGAAGAACCGGCGGCAGGTTCGGTCGCCACCACCTTGGCGACGCCGTTCGACACGATGTAGTAGTCGTTCGTCGAAGTGGGCACGGAATCGACTTCGGGGATCTTCGCCGCAATGTCGAGCAGGGCGACGACGTTCGTCGCGGTGGCCGCGATTACGAGCTCCTCCTTGTTCGTCGTCGCGGCGACCTCGTCCTTGAAGAGCATTCCCTTGGGCAGCATCGCGGCCACGGTGTCGTTTGTGGCCTGCTTCACGAACACTGCGGTGTTCGTGACCGACGGCACGACGGGCTGCTCCTTCACGGAGTACTCGTCGTCTGCCGCGCGCGAGCACGAACACGCGAACGCAAGCACCGCAAGCGCGGTTATGGCTCCCTTCAGTCTCGTCATTTCAGTTCAGCGTCCTTCTCCCCATTGAAACATTCACTCTCCGCGCTCGATCTGCTCGAACGCCCTGGATATGCCCAGCAGACGGTCCTCGCGGAACGCGTCGCAGATGAACTGCACGCCCACCGGGAGCGGCGGCGCGTCGTCCGTCGCCTTGGTGAAGCCGGCCGGCACGCTTATCGAGCAGTTGCCCGCGAGCGAGCCAGGAATCGTGAAGAGGTCGTTCAGGTACATCGTGATCGGGTCCTGCACCGCGCCCATCTTGAACGCGGGCGTGGGCACTACCGGCGTGAGAAGCGCGTCCACCTTCGTGAACACATTCTCGAAGTCGCGGCGGATAAGCGTGCGCACCTTAGAGGCACGGCCGTAGTAAGCGTCGTAGTAGCCGCTCGAGAGCACGTAGGTGCCCATGATTATGCGGCGCTTCACCTCGGGGCCAAAGCCCTCGGCGCGGCTGCGCGCGTAGAGGTTGAACACGTTGTCGCTGCGCTCCGAGCGGTGGCCGTAGCGCACGCCGTCGAAGCGGGCGAGGTTGGCGCTCGCCTCGGCGGGCGCCACCACGTAGTAGACGGCCATGGCGTAGTCGGTGTGTGGCAGCGACACCTCCACAAGCTCCGCTCCCGCATCGGCGCATTTCTTGATGGCCTCTTCGGTGATGCGCTTCACCTCGGGGTCGAGTCCGTCGATGTAGTACTCCTTCGGAAGGCCGATCTTCACGCCCTTGAGCGTGGCGCTCTCGAGGGCGGCGGAATAGTCTGGCACGGGCTCGCGGGGCGTGGTGCCGTCCATCTCGTCGTGGCCGGCGAGCGCCTGGAGAAGAAGCGCGGCGTCTTCCACGCTCTTCGTGAGCGGACCCACCTGGTCGAGGGAACTTGCGAAGGCGGTGACTCCGAAGCGGCTCACGCGCCCGTAGCTGGGCTTGAGGCCCACGCAGTTGCAGAAGCTCGCGGGCTGGCGGATGGAGCCGCCGGTGTCGGTGCCAAGGGCGGCAATGCACAGATCGCCGCCTACCGCCGCCGCGCTTCCGCCGGAACTGCCGCCCGGCACGCGCGTGACGTCATAGGGGTTGACAGTGCGGCCAAGAGCGGAGTTCTCGGTGGAGGATCCCATCGCGAACTCGTCCATGTTCACGCGCCCGGCGGGCACGAATCCATGCGCGCGGATGCCCTTGATCACGGTGGCGTCGTAGGTGCTGGTGTATCCCCTGAGGATTTTTGAGCCGCATGTGCAGGGCTGGCCCTTCACGTTGATGAGGTCCTTGATCGCGAGCGGCACGCCCATCGGATTCGCCTTCGCCTCGGCGAGCGCGCCCTCCTCGTCGAACGTGAGATACGCTCCGATGCGCCCGTTCTCGGCGTGATAGCGGTCTATCACCGACTGCATCAGCTCAACGCTTGTGAAGTCGCCTTTGGCGAGGCCTGCGCGGGCCTCCTTGATGCCTAGCTTGCAAAGTTCGTTCATTCGGCAGGCTCCTAGCTTTCGGCCCCTTCGACTATCTTGGGCAGCATGAACTCGTCGCCAGTGCGGGCGGGCGCGTTCGAAAGGGCGTCCTCGCGCGGCATGGAGGGCCTGACTTCGTCCTCCCGAAGCGCGTTCACGATCTCGCGCCCGTGCATGGTGGGCGGCACGCCCTCCACGTCCACGGACGATATCTTCTCCACGTATCTCACTATGTCCTCGAGCTGCGGCTGGAAGACCGCCTTCTCCTCGTCGGTCAGCTCCAGCCGCGCCAGCTCCGCCACATAGGCTACGTCAATTGCGGGTTTGTTCATGGCGTGTAGTATAGCAAATTCCCGCCGCCGGCGCAATGTCCACGCTTCACATTCGCCGGCCCGCACTAGCGCACGATGAGCACGGTGCCGGTCCTGCGCGACAGCAGAAGACCGGTTTCGTCCGCCAGAAGCTTGAACCCGGCGGCCTTCGTGGCGGGCGACGGCGCGAATTCCACATCCGTCGGCTTCGCAGGCCACTTGAGAACGTAGCCGCTGGGCTTGCCTTCCTCGTTCTTCGAGGACGCGATCGCCATCAGGTCTGTGCGCTCGCCCATGAGATTCACCGTCACCGTCGCCCCCGTGGCGTACGTCATCGCGAAGCCGCTTTGGGGAACCACGAACGTCCCCGTGACGTCCCCGAGATCGAGAACCGGCGAGAGATGCTCGGCGTCGCCGAGCGTGATGGTCTACAGGAGATTCGCCTTCATCGGCTTGAAGCGCTCGAGAACCGTCATCATCGCGTTCTGCACCGGAGACGCCTCACCGTATGTCTCGCGCCGGTCGATGAACGTGCCCACCCTAAACGTGGCCTCGATGTGCGTCGTACAGCCGAGGCCCACGTTGAGCGTGGCGGAGCCAAGGTCGGTCGTGTCGTTTCCGGCATACACGGAGATGCCTCTACACATGTTCGCCTTCCCATCGCCGGAATCGACGTTGGCGATCGTGCCGGGCCCCACCGTCTTCACGCGCCTGAAGCTCATTCGGCAGCCATGCCGTATCGTGAGCGTGTGCCCGTTCAGCGTGAGAAGATGCTGGGCGTCGTTGCCGGGCGCGTACATGAAGCCTGGCGCGGCGTTGTTGACGGCGTCGCTTGACATTGCGACGGTCGCGTCGGCCGCAAGCTCCATGTCTGCAATGCAGTTCATCTCCCACCATCCTGTAGCGTCCGCCACGCCGCTGCTGACCATCGCGCCAGCCCCGTCCGGCCCTTCGCCCGCGATGACGAACGAATAGGGCACGCTGGAGGCGTCAATCTTGCCATCCCAGTCGAAGCCCGCGCCGTCGGCGATGGTGACCAGCGCCTTCGCAGGCCCCCATGCGCCGCTGTACGCGCCGCTCTTGAGCCAGCCCGCCTTCGCCTCCGTGCCGCCCGTGTACGTCTGGCCCGCCTTCGCGGCCACGAACATGCCTTCGCCCGTCTTGACCAGCTTGAGCGGACCCGTGAGAGACATCGCCGTGTTGGTGACAACGGCGCCGGACGCAACCGCCACTTCCAGCTCGCCGCCATCCACGCTCGACGTGACGGTGAACGGCACTACGCCGCCGGCCAGCGAAGCCTTCAGCACGAGCTTACGCCCGGCGACGTCGATCGCGACGCCAGGCACCGGCGTGAAGTCGAATCCACCGCCCATGTCGCACGCACCGCTCCCCTCCGGCAGCACGAAGCCTCCCGAAAGCAGATACTCGGCCGGCGACACATTCTTCGCCTTGACGGCAAGGTATTCCTCGTAGGACGCGAACCGCACCTGTATGTCGCTCGTCACGCCGTTCTCCCAGTCCGGGACGACGTTTCCGTTCGCGTCGTAGAAAACCCAGTCCGGCGTCGCCGCCTCCATGTCGAGCATCGCATACGCGGGAACGACCGTCGATTTCACGTACAGTCCGTCCGCCCGCGCCACGGCCTCGATCGGGCGTTCCTCGCCGTCGTAGGCAAGCGTGAAGGTGCAGTCGGGAGGCACGCTCCAGGCTATGAGCTTGTCCCCTGCGGCCACCGCGCGCGCGCCCACGTCCACCGCCACCATCGCACCCGCGGCGAACGCAAGCTCGGGAATCCCCTCCGCCGATCCAAACGGATTGGCAAGCAGCGAAAGGTCGAGAACGGGAGAAAGGTGCGTCTCGTCGCCGAGCGTGACCCGGTTGAAGAGATTCGTCGAGAACGGCTTGAAGTTGCCGATGACGGTCAGCATTCCGTCGATACTGTCTTTGTCCGTCGTAAAGCCGTTGTTGTCCTTTGTTCCGTCGTTCCACTGCAGCGTGCGGCGGTCGATGAAGTTCAGCACCTTCACGTTGTCCTCGACGTTCAGCCCGCAGCGGTCGTGGACGTCCAGCGTGACGCCGGAAAGATCGCTTGGAGCGCCGTAGAATGACAAGCGGCGAAGGCCGCCCTCCTTGGATTCGTCGGGCACGCATACGATCGTGCCGGCTCCGGCCGAAGTGACGTTTCGGAACGGGAAGGAGTCCCACACCACGACGGTGAGGGTGTGGCCGTTCAGCTTTAGAACATGGTTGTTGAGGTTGTTGAACATGAAGCCGTACATGTTGAGGACAGTTTGGTGAAGCCTGAACGTCGCATCCCCGTCAAGCTCGAGATCGGCAATGGAGTTTATGTTGTAGAACGTTCCTCCGAAGTCGGCGGACGTCATCATCGCGCCGCTGCCGTCCGGTCCCGTTCCGGCGACCTTGAAGCTGTACGGAGTGGCAGTGGAATTGTCCACTTTGCCGGCCCAGTCGAAGCCCGCGCCGTCCTCGACCGTGATCAGCGCCTTCGCGGGGCCCCACGCGCCGCTGTACGCGCCGCTCTTGAGCCATCCTGCCGTCGTCTCCGTGCCGCCGGTGTACGGCTGGCCGGCCTTTGCGCCCACGAACGTGCCCGCGCCGTCCTTGACGAGCTTCATCTGGCCGGTGAAGGCCATGTGGGAGTTCGTGACGGTCGCGCCGCCTGCCACGTTCACATGCAGCTCGCCGCCGCCTGTCGCGTCCGTGATCTCGCCCTTGCCCGTCGTGTGCGCGAGCGTGAGGGAATGCCCCGCCAGATCGATTTTCGCATCGATGAACGCCGGCCCCGTCACTCTGTGCAGCCCCACCTTCTCTCCAAGCGACGGACCCGCCGCCAACGCGCCCGAGCCGATGTTCATCGCGTATTCGCCAGTCACCCTGTCGTAGAGGCCGGCCGCGTCTCTCCTCAACGCTGGAACGTAGTCGCGCACAAGAACGCCGTTGTCGTATATCTGGCACGAATGGAGACGGACAGGCGGATTGTTGTTCTTGATGTTGACGTCGTTCGGACGATGATCGGCGAAGAGATACAAGGTGCGCGTCAACTGGAAAGTCTGGCCGGAACGCGTCGTATGCGTCACGCCATCCACCTTGAACACGCCCTTGTCGTAGTCGAGCGTGTGCCGCCCGACAGCCACAGGGGAACCATTTCCGCCGCCTGAATTGCCGAAGCCCGAATAGACGTTTCCGCCGTCGTTGCTCACACCGAAACACTTTGTCTTCCACCAGTTTCCAGAGCCGTCATCGGTTATGCCAAACCAGGATTCAAGCGTCCCGCGCACTGTGATGTCGAGGACGACTCTCGTGTTCTGGTTGGGCGCGAAGCCGGTGTCGATGTAGGCGCCCTTCGGCGCGTCGATGTACTGCAGCGCCTCGCCTACGTCCAGCAGTTCGGCCTCTTCGGCGAGTCCGCTCCAGTCGCAGTCCGCCGCGAGCGAGCAGTTCTCGAACCTGAGTTCCTTGTAGGCGAGCCTCTGCCCGGCGGGCACGTTGAAGTTCGTCGCTCCCCTGACGACGACGATGGTGTTCGCGTTGGGGCATGCGCCCGCAACAACGGCGCCGGCAAAGTCGGTGCACGTCCAGTTCGCCGGATCGTTCACGTTGGAGAGGTCGCCCGCGCCAGTCCAAAGCGCGGTCATTCCGCCCATGACCAGCACAGGCGAGCTGGCAGTCGTGAGCGGAATGGTCTCCGTCACGGCCGCGGAGGCATCGCAGCCGAGAGTTCCAGTTCCCGAGTTGGCGAACACCTTGCCAGTCACCTTGTCGTAGAACACGCCTTCGGGCGAGGACGTGCTGCCGCGTACCGCCGCCACGAGGTGGCGCAGGTCGCCGCTATTTGAATCGAATATCCGGGCGTAGTGCCACTCGCCGTAGCAGTAGCGTCCGGACGACGCACCCGAGCCGTTGTTGGAGGAACCGACGAAGATGTCGCCGGCATCCGTGCCGATGGCGCCGACCGGCCCCGTCGTGGCCTTGCCTTTGTCATTGAGGAACGACAGCGTCACCTTTGTGCCGTCCACGTACGCTCCGTTCACATGGCCCTTGCCGTCGTTGATCGAGTGCTTCACGAGGATCGTATGGGGAACCGAGGTGTCTGCCCACGTGAACGCGGAAAGGCCGCCGTTCACTCCCTGGTAGCGAAGATAGAACTGATTGTTGTTGTTTTCGCGCTGCCCGATCGTGAAGTTGTCGAGCTTGCTTCCGATCACGGAAGCCCATGTCTGGTTCGCGCCCGTGCGGCGGAACTTGATCTCGGTTCCGTAAGCCTCGTTGCCCTTGATGCCGGTGTTGACGTACTGTCCGCTGCCGAGCGACACCCAGCCGTCGATGAGGCGCACGTCGGAGGTGACGATCGCGCGCACGACGCTTCCGGCGGGGATGCCGTCCGCGCTGATCTGATACGTCGCGGCAGCCGAAGAGAGCGTGCCTGCGTAGGCGCGGCGGTTTGCGAGCGGCCAGGCGGATATCTCCGCTCCGTGGTCGGCCGCGCCCCATACAATGTAGAGCTTCGACGTGTCGTCGTA
>JAFUDL010000061.1 GCA_017459225.1 Kiritimatiellia bacterium | reverse complement strand
CAGCTGCCCCGAAACCCATCAATGCAGCACAAAAACTTGCATTCAGCTTTTCAAGAACTTGCAATCACTTCTGCAACTTGCGTTCACCTATGCAAACTTGCATTTGCCCTTTCAGACTTGCGTTTAGTTTTGCGGACGGCATGGAAAATTTGGGAAGATTGAGAAATGGCGAAAAAAGACGGAAAAAGCGATATCGCGGTAAATTATCCGAACATGGCGAGCGCGTTGGCCGTGGTGAGCGCGGCAAGCGCCTCAAAGGGGACACCGCGCTCCTCGGCGATGCGGCGGGCCGTATGCACCACGAACGCCGGCTCGCATCTGCGGCCGCGCAGCGGCTCGGGCGCAAGGAACGGCGAGTCGGTCTCCACTAGCAGTCGGTCCGCAGGAACGTACCGCGCCGAGGCGCGCACTTCGTCGGAGCGCTTGAACGTGACGATTCCCGAGAAGGAGACGCAGAAGCCGCGGTCGAGCAGGCGACCCGCGAAGCGGGTGGAGCCGGTGTAGGAGTGTATCACGCCGCGCAGGCGGTCCCCATGCCGCCACGGCACCTCATCAAGCACGCCCAAGGTCGCATCATCCGCCTCGCGCGTATGCACCACCACGGGGAGCGCCAGCTCGTCAGCAAGCGCGAGCTGCTGCGCGAAGAGCGAGCACTGCGCCGGAAGCGTCTCGGGCGTGTAGTGCGCGTCGAGGCCGATCTCGCCGATTGCCGCCACACGCGCGCGGTTCGCCGCCACGAGGCCGGGCAGCGCGGCGCACGCCTCGGCGGCGAGAGAGGTCTGGTCACGGTCGAAGCCAAGGGCCACGCGTCCAGAAGTGCGCAGCGCGCTGCGGTTCAGCTCGTCGTCGCCTCCAATCGCGAGGATATGCGAAACGCCCACCTCGGCCGCGCGTGCGAAGATGGCGTCGACGTCATCCTCCGCGCCGAAGTGGGCGTGCGTGTCGTACAGCTCGGGCATGTTCAGCGCAGAGGCGTCTCCTCCACCGTGGTGCCGCCGTAGTTCGAGATGTAGAGGTTGCCGCGCCACACGCATGGCTCGCTGGGCGCCCTGAAGCCGCCCTTCTGCACCACCTTCACCTCGCCTGCGGGCGTCACCTTCACGGACTGGTTGCCGTGCATGTCGGCGATGTAGAGATTGTCGTCGTCGTCCACGCAGAGGCCGTCAGGCGTCTTCACGCCGGCCTCGGGCTTCACGAACACCTCGCTCTTCGCGATGCGCCCGTCCTCGCCGGGAGTGAGCTTCCACACGCGCCCCGCGCCGTAGTTGCCAGTGTAGATCACGCCCTTGGAGGTGACGGCCACGCCGTTGAGGCCCACCTTCACGCGGCCAGTGGTGACGTCCTTGAAGACGAGCTGCGGATCTTTCTCTGTATTGGTCACACGCACGTTGCGGTCCTTGGCGCTGAACATGTAGAGTCCGCTCGTGAGCGCGCCGTCTGGCGCTGGTATCGAGCGCAGGAACGCCTGCGTGAGATAGAGGCGGCCGTTGAGGTACTTGACGCCGTTCGCGTTCTCGAGGCCGCAGGCGATCGTCTCGCAGGTGGCCACCTTGTCGTCCTTGAACGTGAGGCGCAGCAGGCGTCCATGGCCGGCCTTCTGGTTGTCGCACACGTAGAGCTCGCCGTCCGGACCAAAACACATGCCCATTGGGCTTGCCCATCCGCTCTCGACGTACGCCGGCACTTCGAACCACTTCTCTGGCGTGCCGCCGGGAGCTGAAAGGCGGAACAGTGCGCCGGGCTGCTTGTGGCTGTTGTTGGGCGCGGCGATCACAAGCCGCCCAGACGGATCAACGGCCATGCCGTCGGGCGTGGTGCATGTGGGCGGCATCTGGAGAGTGCCTGCGAACGCGGCGCCGGCCGCGAGAACTGTCAGCGAGAAGATCTTCATGTCGACGATTTTCCTTTCATGTGAAAATTATAGCAAAGTCCGCGCCGCCTGTACAGTACCCAAGAATGCGTGTAAAATCTCGCGGCTCTACCTTCTCACCATGCAGGTGCTCGGCGAGGCGTGGATGCCATGGCAGGCGGCGATGGCGATTCCGTAGTTCACGATCGGCACGCCCGCCTCTCGGCAGCGCGCAATGCGCGCCTGCACCGCGCGGCGCGTGAGCATGCATCCGCCGCACTGCACCACGAGGGCGAAGCGCGAGAGATCGTCCGGAAACGAGTTGCCGGAGGCGAACTCGAAGCGCAGGCTGCATCCCGCGTGCGCCTGCAGCCACTTCGGCAGTTTCACGGTGCCGATGTCGTTGCACTGGCGATGGTGCGTGCAGCCTTCCGCAATCAGCACCAGGTCGCCGTCCTTCAGGCGCTTCATCGCCTCCGCGCCGGCGCAGTATGCGGCAAGGTCGCCCTTCGCGCGGGCGAAGACGATCGAGAAGCTCGTGAGCGGCACGTCGGGCGGCACAGCGCGCGACACCTCGCCGAAGGCCTGTGAGTCGGTGACCACGAAACGCACGCCGCCGGAGCGATCGAGAACAGCCTTGAGCTGCGCTGGCTGGCATACGAGCGCGGCGCATCCCGCGTCCAGAAGCTCGCGCACCACCTGCTGCTGCGGCAGAATGAGGCGGCCCTTCGGCGCAGATTCGTCTATGGGGCAGACGCACGCCACAACGTCGCCAGGCGCCACGAGGTCCGCCACGAGCGGTCGCGGCGCCTCGGCGAGCTTCACGCCCGCGATCTTCGCCTTCAGCCCCTCCACCGAGTCGCCGCGCCTGTACTTCAGCACCGGCACGTTTCGCGCGCGGCATGCCGCGTCGAAGCGCATCTCCTCCGCGCTGCCGGCATCTCCGTCGGACGACACCCACACCGCCACGTCGGTCTTCTCAAGCACCTCCAGGGAACGCCTCACTCGCTCCTCGCCAAGCGGCCCCTCGTCGTCGAGCCCAGCGGTGTCCGTTATCAGGCATGGCCCAAGCGGCAGTATCTCCATCGCCTTGGAGACAGGATCCGTGGTAGTGCCCGCAACGTCGCTCACGATTGCGATCTCCTGCCCCGTGAGCGCGTTGACGAGCGTTGACTTTCCGGCGTTGCGAAGCCCGAAGAACGCTATGTGCGTGCGGTTTCCCGACGGTGTCTCGTTGAGTTCAGCCATAACTTCACTTTAGCGGTGCGCAGTTGATGTGGGAATTGATCAGGCGGCGGCGATACTCGGCCGCGCGCTGCGAGAACTCGGCGAAGTCGCGCTTCGCAGGGTCGGGATACGTCCAGAGCACCTCGGCCATCGCGAAGCCGCGCGGCCACAGCTTCCACTCCATGTCGTAGCGGTTCCATGTGTGCGACGTCCAGTTGCAGCACTGCCCGCCCACAACGTTCTTCCGCGCCTCGGGCGCCACGCCCACATAGGGATCGAACGTGTACACCTTGGCGAGCGGCAGATAGCCGCCGATGTAGATGTATGGGTCCTCGGGAAGCCCCTGCCTGTAGTCGAAGTAGCAGTGCGACGTGGGGCAGCGCACGATCTCGTATCCCTTGTTCGCCGCGAGCGCGCCCGCGCCGTGGTTGCGCCAGCACATTCCCATCGTCGTCTTTGGAAGGAACGACGTGAAGGCGCTGCCTCTCGCGTCCTGGTTCTTGGAGTCGACGAATATCTCGTCCCAGCCGATCGTGCGGCGCCCCTTCTTCGCAAGGTATTCCACGAAGTGCCTCGTCACCCACGGCTGGATGTCCTCCACGCCCCTGAGCCCCTTCTCCTTGATGAACGCCTGGCACTTGGGGCACTTCGCCCATGCGCGGCGCGGACACTCATCGCCGCCGATGTGGATCACCTCGCTCGGGAACAGCTCGCACACGTAGTCAAGCACCTTCTCCACGAAGCGGACCGCGTCCGGATTGCCCACGCACATCACCTGGCTGAGGACTCCGCGCGAGAGCGGCTGGCGTCCGTTTCTGCGGATCTCGTCTGGATCGCAGCAGAACTCAGGATACGCGCACGCCGCGCACAGAAAGTGGCCGGGAAACTCGATCTCCGGCACCACCGTGATGTGCCGGTCCTTCGCGTAGGCAAGAATCTCCTTCACGTCGTTCGCGGTGTAGTAGAACGGCCCCACCTTCTCGCCGAACGTGCGCGGCTTCTGTCCGGCGCGCGTGACCCATTCGTCGCCGTACTTGACGAGCTCAGGGAACTCCGGGATCTCTAGCGTCCACGACTGGTCGTCCGTCATGTGCCAGTGAAACACGTTGAGCTTGAACCACGACATCTGCTCGAGCGTGCGCTTCACCACTTCCTTGCCGAAGAAGTGGCGCGCGTCGTCGAAGTGGACGCCACGCCATCTGAACTGGGGCGAATCCTTTATCTCGAGGCAGGGATACACGACGCATCTCTCCTTGGCGTCGTGGCGGCCCATGTGGAAGAGCGTCATGCGCGCGTAATACGCGCCAGCGGCGTCCGAATGGCGTATGGTCATGCCGTCCTTCGTAATCGAAAGCTCGTAGCCCTCGGGCGGGATGGAGGCCACCTTCTCGTACTTAGGCGGCTTCTTCGCCCAGTACTCTCCGCCCGTCACGGTCATCTCGCGCGGGGCGGGAATTATCGTCGCTGTGCGCGGCATCGCCGCGCATGCACACGATGCCAAGAGCGTAAGCGCCACCGTTGCATGCAGTTTCATCTTGTTCTCCTCGCTCGATCCTACACAATGCGGTCGCCCCAGACGGGCATAGCGGCGTTGAAGCCGGCGGCGCGCAGCGACTTGACGATCTTCAGCGGTTCGTCCTGGAACGCGACACAACGCCATATCGAATGCAGATGCCCGAGTTCCTGGTGATGAACGGGCAGGAATAGTTTGGCAGGCATTGTCTTCTGCGCCACGTCCATGAAATTCAGCCCAATCGCGCAATGGCCAAAGTAGAGATCGGGCTTGCCCTTCGGCTTCAGATGATCGTAGCGGTGGCAGTCGCCAGAGTGGAAGATCGTGAAGGCGTCTGGACCCTCACCGCACACCACCTCGAAGCACGTGACCGCCCATGGGAGGTGCTTGTTGTGGTCTGCGGCAGTCATGTGGATGGTGACGTCCTTGAACTTGAACGTCTTCTCCAGCTCTCGGCAGTACCATCTTGCGCAGAGGTGGAAGTTGGAGCCCACTGGCTTGCCAAGGGCGTTCATCTGCCTGATCAGGTTCATGTTGAAGTGGTCGGCGTGGTTGTGCGTGACAAGCAGAAAGTCGAGCATCTTCGCAAGGCGTGGCGCCTGGCGGTGGCAGACGTCGATGCCGAAAGCGCACGTCTTCGTCTTGACGACGATTCCCATGTTGTAGATGTACCACACGGCGGGCTTCTCGCCCGTAACCTCGGTGCGCTCGAATTCATCCACAATCCGGTCGAATTCACGGTCGTACCAGCGCATCACCGGGAACTTCGCGTGCACGGCTGCGATCTTCGCCGCAGGCGTGGAACCGTTCATTCCCGCAAGGAACTCATTCGAAAGCGCCATGCGGTCTATTGCGTTCTGCACCACTACGAGCGCGTCGGCGCGCTTCTCGTCGTCGAACATCGTGGTCGACTCAAGCGTCTTCACGGCGGCGTCAAAGTCGGCGTCCGCCACAGGCGCCAGATCCGCCACTGGATTGGGGTCTTTGTTCTTCATGCGGTGCTTGACCGCAACGCGCTGCGCGCTCGCGAAACTCGCCGCCATGGCGGCGCCTGCAGCAATAAACATTCGTCTGTTCATAGTGGTTAGGTGGTTGGGTGGTTAGGAGGTTGGGTGGTTAGGTGGTTAGGTGGTTGGGTGGTTGGGTGGTTCGGTGGTTGGGTGGCCAAGTCCACCGCCATATCCGTGAAATCACTTGCTATAGGGAGACGATGAGTACGGGTGCTTCACAACATCTCCGGAATCGCGGTAGTCTAGCATGCCGTCCTTGATGAAGTACTCAACCTTCACCGCCTCCTTGGGAGTGCCGTTGGCCCATGCATCGATTACGCGTTCGCCTGATGGACGGAAGAACCGGTCGGCGAACACGGACCCCTTGCGCCGGCGCTGTATGGTGACGATGCGGCCCTTCTCGTCGAGGTCGAAGGAATCAATCCAGTCGCGTGGCGTGCAGAGCGGCGCAAGCGCAGTGCGGAAGGGATCGCCGGGGTCCACACGGCTCTGGTAGCTGATCTCGCGGATCTGCCCCGTGGAGAAGAAGTCGCTGACCACGTCCGGCGACTGGAAGATCGATATGATTGCAGGCGGCCCCCACGGCCCCGCGCCGACGCGCGAGAACACCGCTATGTCAAGCCTGGCCGACATGTAGCGGCGGTTCACCACAATCTCGGCGAACCCGGCCTTCGGCGAACGGCTGGGATCGCCGCGGTACGCCTGCAGCTTTTGGAGTCCACGGCCATGCACCACCTTCCACGCGTACTCCACCTGCACATTTGACGCGGCCCATGCGCGCGCGCAGAAGCGGAACGTGCGCAGCGGTTCGGGAGCGCGCAGCACCACGGCAATCGCGAAAGGCGTGGAGAACGTCTCCTCCTGCTGAAGATCGGCATAGTCGCGGCCTGGGATCTTGCGCAGCAGCGGGAAACGCTCGTACTCGTCGTATACGGACATGATGTACGCTATTGGCGGCACGTCGTACAGCGTAAGACGCGCGGCGGCGTTCGTAAGCGCCGTCGCGTTGAAGTAGCTCTTCGTGAAGGCCGCAGGATGAACGGACGGCGTGAAATAGTTCGCGCCACGCGGCTGGCCGTTCGCAAACGTGCGTCTCACAAGCCACTGCATCACGGGGCCGAGCGCGCTCTTCTCGCGCAGCACGCGCAGCACATCAGGCTGCATCACATTCGTCATCGCATCCAACGTCGAGCGCACGGAATCGACATCCTCTCTCGCGCCCACCAGCGGAATGTGGAACGGCACGTTGGCGGGGATGAAGTCCGCCGTGACGCGGCGCGTGTAGCGACCGCCGGAACGCTCGCTCCACGCGGCAGGCCCCACATACGTGACGGCGAGCGTGTTGTGCAGATACGCATCCGAAAGCTTCTGGGCCTCGGCCGCATCAATCATCGCGGCGAAGTTGAACTCCACCGGCTCGGGCGGAGGGGCTGGGGGCGTAACGGGCGGCGCGGGCGGCGTGACCTTCTGCGGCGGCTTCGCCGGCGCCTTTTCCGCAGACGCCTGCGGGTTTTGAACATTCTCGACCGCCGGCGCCTTCGGAGCGATGCGTTCAGCAACGTGATCACGGTTCACGGCATTGAAGTCCGTTGCGGCGGCGAATGCGGCGCGCACAGACGAAAGCATGCAGATCACGCAGAGCGCAGTTGCGAAAGTTTTCATGGCTCATCCCTCCTGTATTGTGTCGTCAATGTATCTGGACATCACCTCGGCGGGCGGTCCGTCGGCCACGAGCCGCCCTTCACGCAGCAGAACGGCGCGCGTAAAGAAGCCGCGCGGCAGCGGAAACTCGTGGATCGTCATCACGATTGTGCGGCCGATGCGCCGGAGAAGGTCGAAGAACGCCGCGCGCCCCGCGGCATCGATGTGCGCCGTGGGCTCGTCAAGAAGAAGCGCGGGCGCGCCTGTGGCGAGGGCGAAGGCAATGGACGCGCGGCGCAGCTCGCCGCTCGAGAGCGCGTCCATACGCCTGCCCGCAAGAGCCTCCGCGCCCACAGAGGCGATGGCGGAATCAACCGCCGCATCGTCCGCCCGGGCTGGACGCCTCCATGCGCTCAGATGAGGCGTGCGGCCAAGCATCACGTAGTCGCGCACCGAGAGGGCCGGGAGGAACGCGTCGTGCGAAGGCACGAACACGCACCGCGGCGCGCCATCCGCCCCCACACCCGCCGCTCGCGCAAGCTCACAAAGAAGCGTCGTCTTGCCCGCGCCGTTCGGGCCTATCACCGCCACGCGTTCGCCCGGAACGATCTCGATCGACACGTCGCACAGCGCCACGCGCGAGCCTTTCGGCGGCGTTTCGCCTGGCGCGCAAACGCGCGCCCCCGCCCTCCAGTGATCGAAGAACACCGTTCTGTGCGCAAGCTCAAGCATTTCCATCTCCCTCGCGCGGACACTCCGTGCCTCTTCTAAGGCAAAGCAGATACAGGAAGAACGGCGACCCGCAGAGCGCGCACACCACCCCCGCCGACATGTCCTTCGGCAGCCGGCTCGACACTCCATGCGCCACCAGCAGAAACAACGCGCCCAGCAGCGCCGACAGAGGAAGGTATGCTCGGTGGTTAGCGCCGAAGATCCTGCGCACCACATGCGGCACCACCAGCCCGAGGAATCCGATCGCCCCCGCAAGCGCCACGCTCGCTGCCGTGGCGAGCGAAGCGGCGCCGAGCGCCACCAGGCGCGTGCGGCGCACGTTCACGCCGAGAGTGCGCGCCATGGTCTCGCCAAGCGACAGCGCGTTGAGCGAGCGCGACTGCGAATACACCGCAACAAACGCGGCGGCGGCGCATGCCGCAGCCACCGCAAGCGCGGCGGGACGCACCGAGCGAAGATCGCCGAACAGCCACTTCGAAAGCCGCGCAAAGGTTGCCGGCTCTGCAAACGACATCACCAGCATGTACATCGATCCCGTGAAAGAGCCGGCCACGAAACCAGCAAGTATCACCGTCTCGCCCGCAAACGCCTCGCCGCCCCTGCGCCTCGCCGCGACATACGATATGCCGCACACCAGCGACAGCGAGAACACGGATCCAATGAACGCGGCCATCGGCAGCACGAACGCCCCCGCGCGCTCTAGCCCAAAGTGCATCGCGAGGGCCGTGAATAGCGACGCGCCGCCCACCAGGCCAAGCATGTACGGCTCGGCCAGCGGATTGCGCAGGACGCTCTGGAGGGTGGCGCCCGCCGTTGCAAGCGCAGCGCCAACAACCAAGGCGGCTATGGCCGATACCATCATGCCCGCGTCTCCGTCATCAGCGCGCCTCCTTGAACTCGGGGCATGTGGCGTCGGCCCTGCGCACCCATTCGGCGTCGCCGTACACTCCTGCAGCGGAAATGTCGAACGGACGGAACCCGGCCTTGACGACAGGCGACCCCGGCTTCAGCCTGAAGTCGCGACGCGCAGGATCCACGAACAGCGGATCCGCCAAGAGTCCGTGCAGGTCTCTGCCCTTCGCCTGCCACTCGGCGAACGTCTTGCCGTTGAAAGAAGGCGCGCCTTTTGCCATCCACCAGAAGTTGTCCACCCAGTTGATTTTCCCCGTCTCGTTCAGCGTGGCGCCGTACTTCGCGAAGACCGGCCCCTGGTTCCAGTAGATGATGTTGCGCTCCGCCGTGAACGAGAGATGCGGCTCTGCGCGGGAGAGCGCCACCTGGCACTGGCGGCTGAAGGCGAGAATGTTGTTCCTGAGCACATTGTTTCTTCCGTAGTGCTGGTGGAACGAGGAGTCCTTCGTGTCGTACACAAGATTGTTCTCCATCACCACGCCTTCGCTGCCCTCGTCGGGATAGAGCCCCCATCCGCCGTAGGAATAGGAGTCTACCGCATGGATGACGTTGTTCGAAACGCATGTGCCGAACGACGTGCCAAGCGTGTAGAGCCCGCCCATGTCGCTCAACACTCCCTGGCCGATCTTGCGGATCCTGCAGAACGCGAGCGTGTTGCCCTGCGCCATGCTGCCGGCGTATCCCCACACCCAGCCGATCGAGACGCCTGTGTAGTAGTAGTCGCTGATCTCGCAGTGCGTGATGGAATTGAACGGCGACGCGCCGATCCACACGCCCACGCCCGATGCGTGCACACGCCCGCCGTGCGAGAGGATGCAGTTGTCCACAACGTTGCAGCCAGTGCCGCGGCCGT
This sequence comes from Kiritimatiellia bacterium, assembly GCA_017459225.1. Taxonomy (GTDB): domain Bacteria; phylum Verrucomicrobiota; class Kiritimatiellia; order RFP12; family UBA1067; genus RUG572. The sequence continues at coordinate 5,465 of JAFUDL010000061.1, read as the reverse complement.
TCGCAAACCCCTTCACGTGCTCGCCCGGGCCAACCGGCTGAGTGGCACCAGGCAGGCCGATGCGCACTCCACCCGCGCCTGTATCCATCACCGCGCAGCGCTCCACGCGGTTGGACGTGCAGCCCTCCCTCAACCAGATTCCGTACTCGCCCACATGCGCCACCTCGCAGCCGCGCATCACCACTCTGCGCGCGCCATCCATGAGCACTGCGGCCTCGGTGTGGGCAGCGGCCTGGCATGGAGTCCATTCGCTCGGGCGCATTGTGCCGGTTTCGTACCCGGCGGAATCGGGGATTCCTGTGCGGCCCTTGAATCCCGCGCGGCGGGGCGAGTCCGCAAACTCGAATGCAATGTTCTCGAATACTACGTCATGAACGAAGCGGTCCTTCGCGGGCTCGCCCGCCACGCGCAGCAGCTGGCCAAGCCCGGGCACCGGGTACTGGAAGCGCGTCTTGCTGGGAGTCTCGCCAGGACGCGGAATGTACAGAATCTTCTTCGCGCAGCCGTCATAGAGCCATTCGCCAGGCGCATCCAGCGCGGCCGGCACGTTCTCGACGTAGTACGTGGAGGCGGTGGTCCAGCTGTTCCACTTCGGGAGCGTGCGCCCCTGCGTGCGCACGACGCCGTTCTCGAAGCCAAGCACGATGCGGCGCGTGGTGTCCCACTTGTGGTGCACTACGATGTGGGCGAACTGCAGCGATTCGGCCGGCGACGCAGAGAGCGGCGCGAGGTCGCCATCGCGCGCCGTAAGCTCCATGCGCGCCATGCCGTCGCTGAGCGGAGTCTCCTTCGTCGCCTTGGGCACGAGGAAGCCCGCATTGGGATGGCGCGCGCGCTGCGCGCGTCGTCCGTCCACGAAAAGATGCTCAAACCAAAGCGCGCGCCCGTTTGAGTCAACTGGCGCGTCTGTTTCCCAGCGTCCGTCGGGACGCACCCGCCAGCCCTTCAGCTCGCGCGCTCCGACGAAACGCGCCGCGCCGGCGGTGGGTCCGCGCCACGTCACCGGCATCCCCGACTCGCCCGAGTCTTCAGGGATGATGACCAGCGGCTCGTCAAGAAGATATTCGCCCGCAGCCAGCGAAACCGTCCACGATGCACCAGGCTCCTTCGTCTTCAGCGCGCGCAGCGCCAGCTGCGCCTCTCGCGGCGCTGCAAACGGATGCGCCGCAGTGCCGTCTCGCACCGCGGCATTGTTCGGCGCAACATAGATCGTGCGATCTGTGGCAAAGGACGCGCCGCTCACGAACGTGGCAGCCAATACACTCAATACTAATTTGCTTTCCATGCCTCAATTATACCAAAGCGCACAAAAGCACACAAGCCCGTGAAAGCGCAAAAGTAGGTGATTGGAGGAATGGCGCAGCTGCTCGTCAACATCAACGGAGGAAGAAGATGATGCCTGCTGGCTTTAGATTGATTACGATGTTGCCGTCTTCGATCTCGGTTCCCTTCACCCAGTCCGCCACGGCGCCAAGCGCCGGGTTCGCGCCCGCGAAGTTGCCGCCGGCCGTCACCATGCACTTGTTTTCATAGGACCTCACGCCTCCCGTGGACGAAACCTTCACGACTACGCTCTTCTGCGGGCCGAGCGTGACGGCCTTGCCTGTCAGGTCAAGAACAGGCGGAATCTTGCTGGTGAAGTTGAAGCCGAGAATCGCTCCGTCCGCAAGCGACAGCGCGCCGGCCGGCGTCACGGTTCCGGACTGCGCGACTTCGAGCGTCGCGCCGGAGGCGATGGTGATCGCGCCTGTCGAGAGGTTCATCTCCGGATTGATGGCAAGCGTAGCCGGTGCGGAGACGTTGACGGGATAGGAGCAGCTCGTGGCCAGCGTCGGACCGTCGAAGTTGGCGAGCAGTCTGCCCGTGCCGATGACGTTCATCGTGCCGGTTCTCTCTACGAGTCCGGCCGTTCCGTCGCCGATCGTTATCGTGTGCGGATTTCCGTCCGCGCCCGTCGTGTTGAACGTGATGGCATCGCCGCCCGAGCCGATCTTGGTCGAGATGGTGAAGTCGGCATCAAGTGGCTGTATCTCGGGATGCCTGCCCCCGTTGATCCAGAAATTCCTGCTTCCGCCTATGCCGTGGTCGCCGATTATCCAGTAGGCCTTTGCGGCCGAATCTCCGCAGAGGCGGAACGCCCACAAGTCGCTGTTGCCCGTGGCGTTGTTCACAAGGCCCCTCGCCTGCACTGCGCCTTCTCCCACGACCCTGCTGTGGAACACGTATCCCGTCATCTCCTCGTTCGCCACAATGTCGCCCGTCACCACGAACCTGCCGCCAGCGGCGACAGACTCCACGATGTAGTAGTATTCGCTGCCGGAGTACTCGATGCCGCTGTTCAGCGTGACGACGGAGTTCTCGCCCACCGCGATCTTCGACGTGTCGGTGATCGCCTCGAATTCGATGCTGCCAGTGAAGGTGACGACTTCCGTACCCATCGTGGCCGTGCCGAACGCGCCGTGCGAATAATCACCGCTCACCGCAATCGTGACGTTCGCGGGCGCTGCACTGAAGTCGAGGCTCTCGCCCACGGAGGGAACGCGTCCGTCCTCCCAGTTCTCAGGATCGTCGAAGTTGCAGTTCGGGCCCATTCCGCACCACACGCCGTGGCGCGGCCCGCCATCAAGCGTCGCCCAGATCTCGAGGTGGACAACTTGATAGCCCGCCGCGGAGATCGTCTGCGCCGCGCCGCTTGTCGCACCCTTCGTGAACGTGTAGTCGGCGCTGTTTCCGCCGCCCAGGGCCGCCGAGTAGAAGAACGTGCCGATTCCGACCTCGTCGTTCACGGTCGCATTCGAGGTTCCCCATGCGTTCCACGCGAAAAGAACCTCCGCACCGCTCCAGTGCTCGTTCGCGTCGAAGATGCGGTGCGCCTGGAATCCGCCATAGCCGCTGCTCGAACCAAGCGTGTCGTTCCATCCATACTCGTTGAAGTCCGCAGGCACGCTTTCATTGTCGTCGCCGCCAGAGTAGTTGAAGTGCGTGCCCTCTATCGCGCCGCGAACGCCGCTCACGTCCGGCGCGACGTTGGGTATGCTGCCGTCGTTCGAGAAGACGTGCATGTTGTCCGCGATGAAGTCGATGTTCGCGCCATACCACGGGAAGTCGACGTCGTCGAGCGTCTTCCCGGACGCGTCGAAATCAACCCACACCCAGCGGTGGTGGCTCGTGCCCTTCCTCACGAGCTCCATGAAGTAGCCCGCCTTCGAGATGGGCCTGGAAAGACCCGTGCGCGTGACAACGGTGTACGGAGACCTCGCCGCAAAGACGTTGTTGGAGCTGGCTGCGTCGATCGTGAACACGTGCACCATTCCGTTGGTGTACGCGGCAAGGCCAGCGCCCTCCGTGGTCGCCGCGATGCCCGCCACGCCGAGAGCCTGTTGCGGCTCGTCCGTGGCCTCGCTTTCGATGGGCCCCGCGTAGGTGGCGAGCGGCAGCTCGGACATGATGCCCGCCGCGAAGCCCTCGGCTATCGCGTAGTCGCCGATCCAGTTCGGATGCAGCTTGTCGTCGAAGAAGTTGCCCGTCGCCGTCGTGGTGAGCGGCACCGCCTCGAAGAGGTCGAGCAGAACGAAGTTCGCCGGGAACGCATTCGCCTGATAGCCGGCCTTCAGAAGCTCGTTGAACGCCACCACCGCGTCGTGGTTCGCTGTTCCTTCGCCGTCGCCGCGGTCGAGGAGCGTCGAGCCGATGATCTTCGTAGCGGGGCGCAGCCTTGCAATCTCGGCGACCAGGCTCACATAGTCCGCGTATGTCTCCTCCGCCGTCCTGCCGCCGCCGAGGTCGTTCGTGCCGATGAGAAGCGTGATCACATCTACGTTGCCAGCGACGTCGAGATAGACGTGCAGGTTGTCGCGCACGCCACCGCGCGTTCCAGACGTCACGATCCTGTCGCCGCTGATGCCGCTGTGCCACACCCAGTCCTCGGGCTGGTTGACGTGCGAGGCGTTCCAGTCGCCATACTTCCAGATGCCGAGCATCTTCGGCCTGTAGCCGTTCGCCGCAAGGCGCGCGGCGATGGACGTGCGGTACTGCACGGTGTAGCTCACGCCCACGCCGTCGATGTTCCCGCCAGTTCCCTGAGTGATCGAGTCGCCGATGCACGTGATGCGAATCTCCTTCGCTTCGTTCTCGTAGTCGCCCACCGTCAGCACGAGCTGCCTGCGGCCATCGTCGGGATTGGGCGCTTCCTCGCTCGTGATGTTCCATGTGGCCCCGGAGGTGATGCTCGAGGGATCGAGAAGGTCGTTGAGGTTCTCGGGCAGCGACGAGCCGTCGAAGTACGTGAGCAGCACAATGCGGCCGAGCGTCATGTTCGCGTAGTTGGGCGTGAGCACGAACTTCGCGCCCTCGCCGATCACCAGACTGCCCTCTTCCGTGCCCCAGACGTAGATCGGCGTCTTGATCGGATCGTAGACGAATGCCCCGTTCGCCGCGATCGAGAGCGCCTCGATGTCGATGCCGCCCGCGCCGACTGCGATGTTGTCGTCAGTCCCCTCGATCGATGTCGAGAACAGGTTCTTGACAAAGATGTAGTTGTGGGTGGGCGTGATCACGAAATCATAGCAGGAGCCGACAGGATTGTACACAATCGCGGTGGTCCTGTCGGGATCGTCCGGCGGCGGGATGATCGAGAATTTCTCGTCCTCCTGGTCGGTAAGGCCAGTGAGCTGCACGCGCGTGGGTTCGTAGATTCCCGAGATGTCGTAGCCCGACATGTCAAACGTCAGCGAGCCGGAGGAGCCGAGCTGCACCGGCGCGCCAGCGAGATACACGGCGCCGTACTCGTTCGTGACGGGCGAGTTGATGATCGCAGCGCCGCCCACCGTGACCGTGTGGGTTCCGTCCGATGTGAACTTCACCGGCGCCGAGCCGCCCACAGTGAACGTCTCGATCGCAACAGTCGCGTTGACCGCAAGCGAGGCCGGCGCTTCGACCGTGAGCGTGGCCGACGGATTGTACAGGACATTGTCGATCGTTACGCCCTCTGGAACGGTGAACATTCCGCTCGCGCCCTCCTTCTCCCAGGCGTCCGCCTCGGCGAATGCACCGTCCGCCGCAATCGTGCGCGTGTAGAGGCCTCCCTCGGAAACGTATGGATAGGCGTTGAACACAGCCTCCGCCTGCGCCTCGCTGATCGCGTAGTCGAACATCCTCAGCACGTTCACAGTGCCCGTCTCGCTGTCAGCTACCGGAACGCCCTTGTACACGCCAGCGTTCTTGATGTAGCCGCCGTGGTCCGAGCCCACCTGCATTCCGCCTGCGGCCAGAGCGAATCCCTCGCCTGCGTTGAACTGGCCGCGCTTCACACCGTCCACCCACACTTCGAAGACTGTTCCCCTCTTGTAGATCACATACGCATGGCGAGCCGACGCCGCATTCGGCACGGACGCCTTCACGCCGTTCGCCGCATCGACCGTCGCGCCGGTGTTCTTCGCGATGAGCACCTCGTCGTCGTTCTCCGT